>NZ_JBEYFS010000008.1:0-106978 GCF_040634475.1 Streptomyces sp. NPDC007095 | reverse complement strand
TCGGGCCCGGGTAAGCCATCAGACCCAGAAACCTCCCTTCATTCCTCCCGGTTGAACCGGGGATACAACAGAGCGCCTCATGGCGCACCGGCGTTCGCGGCGAGCTCGGCGACGACGAGGGCGGCGTTCTCGTTGACCGTGGTGCCGTGTACGCAGCCCCAGGAGTCCAGGCAGTGCGAGGCGAGACGGCGGGCGAGGCGGGCGCCGCGTGGGGTGGAGGTGAAGCGCAGCTCGAAGGTCTCGGTGGCGGGGGTGGCGGGGGTGGCGGGGGTGGCGGTGCCGGTGGTCGTGTCCGTGGGGGGTGTCATACGGCGACAGTGGCGCGGGCGGGGTCGGGGCGACCAGGGGTGGGGACGGTACGGGAGGGGACTGTGGGGGTGGGTGGGGTGGTTGTCGGGGGTGTACGGGTCACCCATATGGGAGAACGCCAGGTGATCGGGGTGTGACGGTGGGGCGATGTCCGTACGGTGGTGAAGATGCCTGCGTGTGGGCGTAGTTGGGGTGCTGCGATCGGCAGCGGCGGAGGGGGCGATGGGGGCGGTGGGTGTGGAGCTGGTGGACGCGGGCGCGATGGACGTGGCGGATACGGCGGACGCTGCCGACGGTGTGGACTCGGGAAACGGGTTCCTGCGCTGCTTCGGCCGCCAGATGAAGCTGCTGCGCGAGGCGGCGGGCCTCACCCAGGCGGAGCTGGGGGCGCGGGTCGGGTATGGGGAGGCCTTGATCGCGTCGGTCGAACAGGGGCGGCGGATTCCCAAGCCCGAGCTGGTGGACGCGGTGGATGGGGTGCTGGGGGCGGGTGGGGTGCTGGCGGCGATGAAGGGGGAGATCGGGAAGGCGCGCTATCCGGGCTTCGCTCGGCGATACGTCCAGCTCGAAGCCGAGGCTGTCGAACTGCACGTCTACGACACTCACATCGTGAACGGTCTGGTGCAGACGGAGGAGTACGCGCGGGCTGTGTTCACGATGCGGCGGCCCCTGCTCGACGAGGAGACGATCGAGCAGCGAGTAGCCGCCCGACTGGCCCGCCAGGAGATCTTCTCCCGCAAGTCGCGTCCGTTGATGAGCTTCGTCATCGAGGAAGCTGTGCTGCACCGTCCGGTAGGCGGCAGCGCTGTGCTGAGGGGGCAGTTGGAGCAGATTCTGCTCATCGGCCACAACCGCAACGTAGAGGTTCAGGTCATGCCGACCGCCCGCGCTGACCACGCGGGCCTCAGCGGGCCGTTCACACTGATCGAAACCGTGGGGCAGCGTCGCATCGCCTACGCAGAAGTGGCCAGCGTCAGTGCGTTGCTCACCGAGCGGAAAGCGGTCCGCGAACTGGAGGCGCAGTATGGAATCATCCGAGCACAAGCACTGACGCCGAGTGAATCGCTGGCGTACATCGAGAAGTTGCTGGGAGAGGCATGAACCTCGGTACGGATGTTCTGACGCAGCCCCTCGTCTGGAAGAAGAGCAGCTACAGCAGCGGCGAGGGCGGTCAGTGCGTCGAGGTCGCCCGGACGGGCACCCTCGTCCACGTGCGGGACTCCAAGCGGGCCGCGGGACCGGTCTTCGCGGTCACCCCCACGGAGTGGACCGCGTTCCTGCGGATGGCGGCCGGGCGCGACTGACTCGAGCGGCGCGCGTACGAGGGGGCGGGGACTGTATGTCCCCGCCCCCTCAAGCGTGTTCACCCGCGCCGGGCACCGCCGCGCTTCTTCTCGGGGCGCCATGCGGCTAGGTCGTCCCAGGAGAGCTCACGGCCGAACAGGCCCATGGTGAGGGCGCTGCTGAAGTCCTCGGCCGGGTTGCCCTCCCACTCGTCGTCGTACTCGTCGTGCCACTGCTTCACCCAGGGCATGACCTCCGCGAGCCCGGCGAGGAGCGGGACGAAACGGGGGTCTTCCTTGGGCCAACCGTCCACGTTCAGGCGGTCGTTGAGGAGGTTGACGAGGGCCTCGGCCTGGTGGCGGTGGTTCCAGCCGGCCCAGCCGATGAGGAGGGAGGGGTCGTTGTCCGGGGAGGAACCCGGGTAGGAGATGAACCGCTCCTTGGGGACGTCGAGCTTGCCGCGGTTCGACCAGTAGCTGTGCTGGAGGAAGTCGGCGGAGGTGTACTTGGGCGGGACCTCGATGTCGCGCGGCTCGCCGTTCTGGTCCTGCTGGCGCTGTTTCGCCCAGACCTGTTCCCACTGGGCGCGCTTGCGCAGGCCGGACTCCTTGTAGCGGACGGCGGCGAGGTGCGGGACGTGCTCGGGGGCGATGACGGCGGCCAGGACCGTGGACAGTGGGACATCGCGCTTGTCGAGGTGGTCGGCGGCGTAGAGCGCGGCGACGGCCTGGACGTCCTCGTCGTGGCGGAGGGCGTCGGCGAGCTGGAAGATCGTGAGCGGGCGCGGTGAGTCAATTCCGTCGCGCTCCTCGAACCACAGTTCCTCGCGCTCGGTGGCGTCCAGCAGCCAGGAGCGCAGGGCAGCGGCCTCGCGCTTCTTCCAGGACTCGGTGGACCAACGGCGCTTGAACTCCGGTCGTTCGAGCAGCCGGATGTCCTTGTTGTCGGCGATGAGGTCGAGCCGTGCCTGAACGATACGGCGGTAGGACTCGGGCCAGTCGGGGGAGGGGGGAATCTCGGTGGTGCGGTTCTCGGCGGAGTCGTGCCGGTCGAACCACGCGGTGTCGGCCCCGCTACGGGCGAGCGTGATCTCGAACGCCCGCTGGCCGAGCTTGAGTTCTTTGGGTACGTCGGCGTCGGCGAGGTCGGCCGGATCGCCGGGCAGCGTGGTCCGGGCGACCTCGGCGGGCGTGAGTAGCCCGTACAGCCCGTACACGGTCCAGTCCAGCTCCTCCTGGAGGAGGATCATGCGGGCGCGGATTCGTTCTTGTTCGGCCTTGGCGGCGTCTAGGGCCTCGCGGGTGGGGGGTGTGGTGGTGGAGGAGGTGAGGGCAGAGGGCTCGTGGGCAGCCAGCTCTTGGGCGAGGGTGTCGAGTTGGCGGGCCAGGGGGAGGGGAAGGTTGGCTGGGATGGGGAACTGCTGGAGCCGTGTGGAGCTGAACTGGTAGAAGCGCTCCCAGGCCTCGAAGGCCCAACGGTTTCCGCCGCCGCTGTTGTTGTCCGCGCCACCCTTTTGCTGGGCAACCTGCTTCATCCAGAAGCCACCGGTCGAGGAGTTCAGCACGCCAAGCAACTCAAGGTGCTGCTCCTCGCTCGCGGTCTCGGGCAGCTTGATCACCGGCGCGGTGCGGTTGAACACCTTCCCGCCCCGGTCCAGCACGAAGTGGTTGTGTGTGGCGACCTCGCCGTATGCGATCGTCAGCGGCGTCCGCAGCTTGCTTACCGTCAGCCTTCCGTACTCCGACCACTTCAGCCCGCCCTCGACCTTTGTCTTTCCGCCGAACAGCATGTTGCTTGCAATGCTCGTACGGCAGGGCCACATCAAGCGGTGGAGGGGGCTGACGCCCTCCACGACGATCGGTTCGAACGACGTCGTGTACGGGAACAGCGCAGCCTCGTAGTCCCCGCCGCTCCAGTCGCGCAGCAGATCGCCGGTGACCATGGAGCGTGTCCATCGCTTGGGGATCCCGGCAGTCACCGCAACGCGCTTGGGCATGAGATACAAGTCGTCCTCAAGCGTGAAGCACGTAATACCGATGGACTCGGCAATGCTGCCCAGGCGAGCTGCTGACGCATCCTCGACTCTCTCCAGCAGGTCTCCGGCCCCGCCTCCAGCGAGCGACCAAGGATGCCCAGCGAACCTTCCCCGCTCCACATCCTCCACGCTCACCCACTCAGCAGGCCCCACCCCCGGCTTCCGCCACTGCGAGACGATCGCCTGCCACACCTGCCCCCGCGCCGGATCCTTCGGCTGACTAGGCTCCCCCCGAACCCCCAGCACCGCCCGAATCGGCACAGCCTGCCGAGGCCCCTGGTTCCGCCCCACCAGAATCACCGTCGGCGTGCCGTGCCCCGGAATGAACGCCCCGGACGTGTCCAGCACATGCGTCAGCTCAACCCCAGGGAAGTCCCGCCTCCGCCGAGTCTGCGGATCCTTGTACGGCCCCCCATGAAAGAACGACTCGATCAGCGTCGCCCCGAACTCCCGCTTCATGAACGAGTTCGCGGTGATCTGCCCGGTGAACCCACCATTCCGATGGTCACCCCCAGCCCGGACCGCCAGCTCGAAGATCCTCTGCGCGAACGGCACCGACAGCGCGTACTTCCCCGAGCAAGCCCAGTAGATCTTCCGGTAGTTCTCGTTCTCCGCCTTGTCCTTGACCGTGATGTACGGCGGGTTGGCCACGACCACGTGATACGAGCCGCGCCCCAGCAGGTCCGCCTCCTTCACGTACTGCCCCACATCCTCCGTGCGGTACGTGAACGTCTCCCCCCTCTCCACGTCGTCGAAGGTCGGGTCGGTCTCCCGTCCCGCCTCCCGCCCGTGCAGCAAGGAGTCGCCGACCGCGATACGGATCGGCATGGACGGGGCGGCGGAGAAGCGGTCGATCCCGCACTCCTTGACCATCTCGACGAGCAGACGGAACCGGGCGATGGAGACCGCGAACGGGTTCTTGTCGGCGCCGTGGACAGACTCCAGAGCGCGGCGCACCAGCGTCCAGTTCTCCGTCCCGGGCTCGGCCTCACGCCAGGCCGCGAGGATGCGACGGAACAGGCCGAGCAGGAAGTGGCCGGATCCGCAGGCAGGGTCGATGCAGCGCAGGCCGCGGATGACGGGCGTGACGTCACCGTTCTCGTCGACCTCCTCGTACGTCTCACCCCGCCAGCCGTCCGGGCGGTACTTCCACGCCGGGTCGAGGCCGAACTCCTCCAGAGCCGGGTCCAGGGTGAGGTCGAGGATGAACTCCTCGACGAATTCCGGGGTTTGGAGCAGCGCGTACGTCTTGCGGGCGTGCTCGGACAGGTCCTGGTAGAGGTCGCCGAGGAAGCGGGTGTTGAGGGACGGGTCCG
Organism: Streptomyces sp. NPDC007095; assembly: GCF_040634475.1. NCBI lineage: Bacteria > Bacillati > Actinomycetota > Actinomycetes > Kitasatosporales > Streptomycetaceae > Streptomyces > Streptomyces sp. NPDC007095. Next base: position 102,034 of record NZ_JBEYFS010000008.1, on the reverse strand, counting down.
TGAAGTCGTACCGGATACGGCCGTCGGGGCCGCGCTCGCGCCAGAAGGAGAGGAGCCGGGCCGCGGAGTCGTAGGACGGGTCGAGTTCCCACAGCGGGTTGTGCGCCGGGTCGAAGAGGCCCTCGACGATCTCGTGCGCGCGGCCGAGGGCGCGGAAGGACTCCTTGAGCCAGTCGCGGTCGTTGAGCTCGGGGCTCTCCCGGAAGAACGCGTCGTGGTGGTCCTGCGCCTCGGCGAGGCGCTCACCGGGGCCGGAGAGACGGGCGTCCGGTACCAGGCCGTTGTCCTCGCAGAAGCGGACGAAGACGCAGGCCAGCACCCACGCGGCGGCGATCTGCACCACGCGCTCCTCCAGCCATGTCTCGTACATGACGGAGGTGCGGTCGGACAGCAGGGCCCGGTCGTACTCGGCCTTCAGGGCCACGGCCTGCGCGCTGTCGGCCTGGGCGCGCTCGCGCAGGTCGTTCTCCAGGAGCGCGACCTGCTTCTGGAGATCCTTGAGCAGAGCGGCGTGGTCCAGCGGCGCCGCAGCCGGCGTGTCCGTCGCCGCGGCGGTCGTAGGGGCTTCCTGGGAGGGCACCGGGGTTGTTCCTTCGCTTCGTGGTCGCGGCGCGTGCTCTCGCGCCGGTCCGCCCATCCTGCCAGCCCGAACAGCCGAGTGGACCCATCGCACCTACTGGCCCGTGAGCGGAATCCCCCCGAGACGCCCCAGGCCGAAGGCGAGGCGGTAGATGTCGGGCAGGTCGAGGAGGGAGAAGTTGTCGACGTTGTGGTCGCGGCGGCGCAGGACGCCGAGGTCGTCCAGCTCCTGGACCAGGCGGGGCAGGTCGTCGGGGTGGCGGGGGCCGGTGCGGACCAGTTCGGGGCGGTCGGCCTGGGTGTAGCGGGCCGACTCCTCGCGCAGGAGCTGCGGCAGGTCGCGGTCCTTCCAGATGCTGATGATCTTTCCCTGGGCGATCGGGACCTGGCAGCCCTTGAGAGGCTCTATCGCCAGCTTCACCCACGGGGTGTCCTCGACGATCTGGTCGACGCGGACAGCCGACGCCTCGCGTACGCCGCCCCGGATGGCCTCGTGGTGCAGGGCGCGGGTGTGGGAGGGGCGGGTGGTGCGGGTCGTCTCCGCGGCCACGTCGAGGGCCCGGAGGAAGCTGCGGGGGCTGATCCGGTCGTTGCTGTCCGTGAGGTGGTTGGGCAGCCAGGTGTAAGGGCGGCCTTGGCGGACGTTGGTGCCCATGAACGGGTCGGCGATGCGCTCGAACAGCTGCTGCTGGGCCTTCTCGTCGTTGCGCAGGGCGGGCGTGGCCACGTACCGCACCGGCGTGCCCGGGGTCGGGGGCTCCTGCCAGCCGCCGGTGATGCGACGGAACCGCTCCGCCGCCTCGTCGTCCTCGTTGCCCAGGTGGTGGAAGAGGAGCCCGTACAGGTCGGCGCGGGTCCACTCCAGGCGGGCCGCGTTGCCCGACAGCTTCGACGCGTCCGGGAAGAGCTGCTTGGCCGCGTCGAACATGTCGGGGCGCAGGAACACCTTCAGGCGGATGTTGCGGGTGCCGAAGCGCATCCGCATCGCGATGCGGAGCAGCTCGGCGATCATCCGGTTGCGGGTGTCCCAGTCGGTGTGCAGATGCTCCAGGCCGTCGAAGACCAGCAGATGCACCGTGTCCTCGGCGGCAGCCTCCGCGTCCGCCCGGGCGAGGGTGGCCTCCGCCGGGCCGGCGTTGGTCCGCAGCCAGGCGACGCGGTCCGCCCAGTCGGCCGCGTTGAGCAGCTCGGGCTGCCCCAGGGCGGTGAGCAGGACGGCGTACCAGATCTCCTCCGGGAGCGCCCCGCCCGCGAGGAGCGAGGGCAGCACCAGAGGGCCCGGATAGTGCGGGGAGCCCACGTCCATGCCGAAGCCCGGCGTGACGCGCAGGCGGGTCAGCCGGTTGATGCGGTACTCGGTGGCCGCCGCCTCGCGCAGCTCGGGGATGAGCAGGGAGCGTGCCCAGAACGTCTTGCCGACACCCCGGTCGCCCTGCACCACGGTGCTGTCCACGTACAGCGCGGTGCGGTGCGCGTCCGGCATGTACAGGGTGTGCGGGGTGGGGGGCCGGGTGTCCGCGTCCACGGTGCCCTCCAGCGCGCGCGACATCAGGTCGCGGTACTCGCCGGGGGTCAGCGGCTCGGTCATGGGCTGTCTTCCTCGAAGTCGGTGCTGACCACCCACCATTCATCAGAGCCCGCCGAGGTCTGCTCCGCAGGGCCCGCCATGATCAGCGGGACAGCCAGTTTCAGGAAGTCACGGTACGCGGCCTGGACGAAGGCACGCTCCTGCCAGTCCGGGGAGTTGGGCACGTTCATGCCGACCAGACCCGGCTCGAACAAGATCGGGATCGCGTAGTGGGGTGCGGCCTCGTCCTCCAGGTCCCACGCGTCGTCCTCGGCGCCGGCGATCTCGCCCGGCGCGAGCGAGTCGTAGAGGACGCTGAAGGCGGCGTGGGCGTTCTTGCGGAAGGAGGCGAGGTGGGTGTCTTTCGAGTAGTGCACCGAGTCCGGGACCATCGACGCCACCATGCGCAGCTTCTTGCGGATGGCCGGGGCCTGCCCGGACGCCGCCCAGGCCTCGAACAGGTCCTTGTAACCCGACCACGTCTGGTCGTTGTCCGCGCCGAACAGCAGCGCGTAGTCGCACAGGTGCGAGATGGTCACGGCGGCCACGTCGTGGATGCCGGCCCGGCTGTCGAGCAGCACGACGTCGGGCAGGCGTCCGCTGTCACCGCGTTCCACGGCCTCCTCGCAGGCGCGGACGGTCGCGGCCAGCCGGTCGGCGAAACGGGCCCCGTCCGCGTCGGCGTACACGCGGTTGAGTTTGTCCACATACCCGTTGGGGACACCTTCGGTGCCCGCACCGCGCGCCGGGGCGATCCACAACTCGCCCTGTTTGCGCGGTGTGTACCCGGAGCGGGTCACGATCTCCAGGCCCTCCGCGTTGCCGAGGGCCGACTCCACCAGGTGGTCCACGACACCGTGCCGGCACAGGCTGCCGCCCGCGAGCAGGAGCGGGCCCACACCGGGCGACTCCAGGTCGAGGTCGACGACGAGCACGATCTTGCCCTCGTCAGCGAGCCGACGCGCGAGGACGGAGGCCGCCGTCGTGCGGCCCACGCCACCCTTGAAGCCGTACAGGGCGGTACGGCGGGTGCGGGTCGCCCCGTCCGCGGTGGCGGAAGGAGTGGTGACGTGGGACCAGTCCTCGCCGACGACCGTGTTGTCGAGGAACCGGACCGCGCCTGCTGTGGCGGTGGCCGACACGACCTCCAGGGTGCGGGGTGAGGCCGTCAGTGTTTTCGGCAGGCGAGTGACCGAGGTCCGTACGAGCGGACGTTCCCCGCTGTAGCGGCCCAGTCGGCCGGCAAGCAACTCCCGCCAGCGCTCGGCCTGTTCGTCGGTCGCTTCGCCTCCCTCTTCGCCGTCGTCCACCACCAGGGAGAACCTGCCGAGAACATCCCTTACCAGCAGGACGTCGAAGCCTTCCGCGGCGACCTCGTGAGCGAGGGCGAAGGCGGCCGGGCGCGCCTCGTCGAAGCGGACCGGTGCGTCGTAGAGGGTCATGGCAGCTTTCCGGTGAATTGAACGTGCAGATGCAGCTCGTGGGCGAGCGACGCCGCCTCCTGGCGGCGGGTCAGAAGCGCCAGGTCGAGGTGCGTTCCGTCGGTGTAGCGGTCGTCGACGAGCCACTCCTCGAAGTCCGCGGAGACCCTCGTCAGGGCTTCGTCGAGAGCCGGCCCGGGACGACCGCCGAGCAGCAAGGGGAGGGCCTGGAGCATTTCGTTCACATGCCCCAGCGTCTTGCGCTTCTTGTTCTGGTTCTGGGCATGGGGGTCGTCCCACCAGAGCCGGTCACTCTCGGAGCCCCCGCTGTTCCTCATGGAGACCCCGTCCGCCCCGGCGAACCGCTTCAGCAGTGCCTTCATCAGGCACTCCACCGCGAGCCCGAACAAATGGTCCGCGTTCAACAGCCGTCCGTCGCCGTGGAGATAGGAGGCATCTTCGTAGTGCCGTTCCCCCGCGCAGGCGTAGTCCGTCTTTGACTTCTTGCTTTCCTCGTCGTCCCCCACGAGGCAGATCATATGGTGTCCGGCTGATCCGGCGTCAGCCTTCAGCCCGCCTCCGCAAGCCCCTGCAACTCCCTCATGAACAGCCCCTTCAGGACCGTCCACTCGCTCACCCGGTCCACCACGTCCACCGTGCGGCCGTCGAGCGCCGGGGTGGCCTCCGGGTCGTCCATGGTGACCAGCAGCCACAGACCGTGCGGTGCGGCGGTGGGACGTCGGGCCGCTTCTTGGAGGGAGACCAGGAGTTCGCGGCCACCGGCTTCCCAGTAGCGGGCCGCGAGCGAGGCCCGGTGAGCGAGGAGCACCGTACGCGGGCCTGCCTGTTCGGCGAGGGTCGTGCACCGGGCGCCGACGCGCTCGGCGGCGAGCCGGGTGTACGAGGCCAGCGCGGCGCCGATCCGGCCGGTGCCGGCGAACTTGGCGTCCGCCTTCAGCAGGGCCTCCCACTTCACCTGTTGCTCGTCGGCCAGCTCGCGCAGGGCGGTCAGGAACAGCTCGTCCATGTCGACCGGCAGCACGTCGAACCGGGCGGCGAGGCGCTGCGCCGTGCCGGGCAGTTCGAGGCCCCTGACGGTCAGGGCGAGGAACCCGCCCCGGCGCACGGCCTCCTGAAGCCGTACCTCCATCACCCGGCGTGGGTCGCGGCCCTCCGCGAACTCGCTCTGCGCGGCGTTGTACAGCGCGCCGGTGCTGGTCAGCACGGACCCGCTGAACGCGGGCCGACTCTCCTCGGCGTCCCGGGCGGGCGGGAAGAAGCGTCGCTTGTCCCGGTCGTACACCAGCGGGAAACCCGCCTCGGACAGCGCCTCCTCCAACTCCACGTACGTGACGTCGGCGAGCGCGCCGAGGCCCGGGAAACGGGCCCTCACCCGGGTCAGCAGACCGTCGGCGCCGACCCCGATGCCGGAACGTACCCCCGCGGCCGCCTGAGAGATCCGCAGCGCCCGGTCGAGGCCCAGGTCCAGAGGGAACAGCTCGAAGCGCGGTGTGACGCCGACCCCGCCCGCCATCGCGGCGGCCAGGGTCAGCAGGCGGGTGTCGGCCAGCGGTGCCATCCCCTCAGGGGCAGGAACGGCACGTAGCTCCCGCAGGACCGTGCCGCCGCCGGGCAGCGGATCGCGGGCCGCCACGTCTTCGGCCGCCCGGCCGAGCAAGGTCGCGTACTCGGCGAGCTCCACCGGGGTTGGGTCGTCGCTGCCTGGGAGGTCCACCAGGGCCAGCAGCACCTCACTGCCGCGCCGCAGCATGGCGAACCGGGAGACCTCGTCCTCGTCGCCTTCTCCCGCCGCGGCGGCATCGTCGCGGCGGAACTCGATCTCGGCCGCCGCACGCACCACGGCAAGGGCCTGCGCCTGGAGTCCCGACCGGTCCTCCGCACCGTCCTCGTCGTGCGGCGCGTGCCGTACGCGCAGCTCGGTGGCCAGCTCCCGGGCCGTCATCACCCTGCCCTGCTCGGACAGTATGGTCACCAGCTCGTCCCGGATCCTGTCCAGCCATGCGAGCGCCGACCACTGCTCGATCGCTGCGCCCAGGTTCCCTGAGACAGTGGGCTGGCTGACACCGAGGGCCTTGGCGATCGCCGACTGGGAGGGCCACGACGGCAGCTCACCAGCCTGCTCGACACCCGGCAGGCCCAGCGTCGCGAGGACGATGTCGCGCCGGGGGCGCGCGCGCCGACCGCCCTCGGCCGGAACCAGCCGGGCCGCGAGAGTCCCGACCGACTCCAGCGCCTCGACGGGGGCGTCGGCCGGTACCTGCGCGGGCTTCTTCGGCGTGGCACGCTTCCGGAGATCCTGGGTCCACTGGCGGTGACGCCGGTTGAGCTCCTTGCGGATCACGTTGCCGGCGCCGCGGGCGCGGGAGATGGTGTGCGGCGGGATGTCCAGGAGCTGGCCCACCGTCTCGGCGCCGAGGCCCGCCGCCACCGACACGGCCCGCGGCGACAGACCCGCGGCGTCCAGCGGGGTCGTCAGGTCCGCCGCGGCGGCGGCCTGCTCGCGGGCGTCCTCGACGTCCGCCGCCTGCGTGTCCACCGTCGCGGGAGTGGTGGGCGGGCGCGTCGAGTCCGCCCTGCGGAATACCTGGCGCCAGGCCTCCTGCATCTGGCGGAGGCTGTCGTAGCGCTGCTCGACGTCACGGTGCAGGGCCTGCTGGAAGAACCCGGCCAGCCCGTCCGCCAGCGCCGACTCGAACAGCTCGCGGGCCACATAGAGCTCCGCCTTCGGGACGGTCAGCGGGTCGCCCTGGCCGTCGCCCCACACCGGGCGCTCGCCCGAGGCCATCTCGTGCAGCGTGACCGCGGCCGCGTACCACTCGGCGTGATCGTCGTAGCGGGCGCGGCGACTGCCGCCGAGGAACGGATCGAGATAGCCGCGGGTGCCCGCGTGGAGGTCCTGGTCGGGGGCGTCGGCCAGGGAGAAGTCGAACAGCATCAACTGCCAGGAGCCGTCACTGCGCTTGAACAGGCCCAGGTTGTCCGGCTTGATGTCACGGTGGCGCACCCCGCGGGCGGCAAGACTGTCCAGGGCGTCGAAGAGGTCGTTGCCGAACCGCTCCAGCTGGGCGTACCCGAGCCGGCCCTCGCCGCGCAGCCGGGAGCCGAGACTGACCGGATCGCGGTCGTCCGCCGCCCGGAAGCCGCCCGCGTACTCGATCTCCAGGACGGTGTGTCCGCCCAGTTCGCGAGGGGCTGCGAGCAGCTTGACGATGCGGTTGCCGCCCACCTCGCGCAGGGCCTTCGCCTCCGCGTACAGCCGCGCGTCCTTCTCCCGGTCCAGGGCCACCTTGAACACCCGCAGCGACGCCGGGTCCGGCACCCCCTCCTCGACGCGGCGCACCAGCAGGGCGCGGGCGGTCGCGCCGGTTCCGAGGACTCGTACGACCTCCCACTCCTCGTCCAGGCGCCGGCCGGCCTTGGCGGTGAGTGGGTCGGTGACCTCGACCGCGCCCCGCCCGCCCGTGGCGTCGGCGGCCTCCGCGGCGTCGAGCAGCCGCAGGAACTCCTCGGCGGACGACAACCGGTTCTGCACATCGGAGGCGGTGGCCCGGAAGACCAGGCCGTCGAGTGCCGCCGAGACGCTGTCGGAGACCGCGTACGGATGGAGACCGCCGTCGGCGGCGAGCCGGTCCACCAGGGTGCCCCGGGCGTCGGCGGGCGGCTTGCCGGTGAGCAGCAAAAAGGAGAGCGCGCCGATGCCGAAGACGTCGAGGTCCACCGGGTCGGCGAACTCCCTGGCGGTCTCCGGGGCGAGATACACCTGGGCGATGTCGGCGACCAGCCCGGAATCCAGCGGAGTCTGCCCGAGCGTGAGATGCGAGGTGGTGTCGAAGTCCCTCGCGGCGGTCTGCCAGTCGGCGATCCGCAGCACCGGTTCCGTACCGTCCTCGCGCGCGGAGACGTATACCGAGCGCGCCGACAGCGCCCGGTGGTAGAGCGAGCGGTTGTGGGCGTACCGGACGGCCTCGGCGAGCTGGCGTACCAGGTCCAGGCGCACGGCGGGCGTGAGCCGGTCGCCGTACGCGTTCAGGTACGCGTCGAGCCGCAGGTCCGACTCCCCGTGCCGGAACAGGATCGCCGGGCCGCCCTGGTGCTCGCGGATCTGCACGGCCTGGACGATGCCGCGGTGATTGATGCCCTGCAGCACCTGATACTCGCGCAGAGCCGCCCGGTCCACCCGGCCGCGCTGCTCCGCCGACGCCGCCTGGCCCGACAGATAGATCCGGACCCGGCCGTTCTCCTTGACCAGGCTGTCGTCGCGTACGGCGAGCCGGTCCTCCCAGCCGGGGCCCGCGTCCAGCGCACGCGGTGCGAGCCGCCAGTCGTCCCCGAACCGCAGGTGCGCGGTGGAGTGGCTGATACCGATGCGCTTCATCAGCATCTCGAGCCGCTGGCTGTCCTGCGGGGTGACACGCCAGCTATCCCGCTCCGGCGGCAGCCCGAGCAGACCGTCCCAGATACCCGGCAGGCCGCTCGTGCCACCGTTGCGTCCGTAGACCGACGCGCGCTGGAACTCGTCCAGCCCGCTCACGAGATCGGGATCGTGCAGGAAGACCGCCGGCTTGATGAAGGGGATCTTCCCCTCGGGAATCCCCGCCGCACGCGCGGCACGCTCCAGCTGGGCCTTCAGCTCCTTGGCCTTGAGGTCGGTGAGGTGCAGAGGGTTGCGCAGCGTCCGCACCCGGTCGTCGTGGAACTGCCAGGTGTCCCCATGGTTCACCACCCGGCCCGGATGCCCCTTGAGCTCCAGCAGATAGACGCCGCCAGGCACGGCGATCAACAGATCGCACTCGTTGACCCGGCCCGTGACACCGGTGAACCGGAACGTCGCCCACGCCCGGTACGGCTCGGCGTCCGGCATGAGCTGCCGTACGTGCTCAAGGCCTTCCTGTTCCCACCGGAAACCGGAACGGCGCGGCTGGAACCAGTGCTCGCGCCGCGCCAGAGGGCCAGGCTTGGCGGCGGTCGGCGTCACTCGGAGTCCTCCGGTCATGGGCGGCGTCGTAAGGGGTAAGCCTAGCGACGTCACCCGAAGGGCCAGGGCCCCTTCACGGCGGCTGTGCCCTGGTCGGCTCGTCGTCCGCGCGGCTTCGCCGGCGACGACGGAGAGGGAACTGTGGAGTGCGCAAAGCGATCAGGGCCCCTCTCGACACGGTGCACCAGATCAGCCCTCGATATGGGCAAGCGCGGCTGCCCGCACGCAAGCAGTGTTGGGATGCCGAGGTGCGTCTGAGCCGCATGGCGCCGGCATGGCACTCCCGTGCTGGAACGGTGCTGGGATGATCTACGTCGGATCCGCACCTTCGCAGGTGGCAGCTTCGTGCTTGGCATTCCGCTGCAACGTGTAGCGGCTGAAACACCACCACGTCGCTGATCTGGCAAACATGCAGGTCAGGAAGGGGCCGATTCTTCGGGGTCGGGCCTCTGCCTTTTCCCGTGTTGGGAATGTGCTGGGTGAGTTGGGGGCGCCTGTGCTGGGGTGTGCGCCGCGCGGCGCTTCGCGGAGTGCGGCCGTAGCACCTTTCCTACTCGTTTGACACCATTGGGTTATGGCTGAGACGACCTACAGCATCGGGGAAGGGCCGGCGACGCGGGTGAGCCTGTCGCTGCCGGAGGGGACTGCGGAGGCGATCCGTGCACGGGTGGGCAAGCGAAAGTTCTCCGCGTTCATCGCCGAGGCGGTCGAGCGTGAGCTGCGCGGGCAGGTCCTTGACGAATATCTGGCGGACTACGAGAACCGCAAGGGGCCGGTCTCCGAGCAGGCTCGTCATCGGGCGCGGCAGGTCTTCGATGAGGTGTTCGCCGAGGAGGGCGAGTGGCCCGCCGCAAGCTGAGTCACGAGGGGACGCTGGTCCTCGACAGCGAGGGGCTCTCGAAGATGCTCGCCGACGACGAGCAGGTGGTTGCGCTGGTCGCCGAAGCACGCTCGCGCGGCATGGAGGTCGTGATCAGCTCACTCACCATCATCGAGGCCGTCCACGCCCGTGCGAACAAGTCCCGCCTGAACTGGGTGCTCTCCGGACTGCGTGTAGTCCCGGTGGGAGACGAGGAGGCGAGGGCGGCCTCGAAGCTGCTGATGGAGGCCGGTTTGCGCGGGCACACGTACGCGATCGATACGGCGGTCGCCGAGGCCGCGCTGCGACAGCACCGCCCCGTGGTCATGTTGACGTCCGATATCGACGACATGGTCAAGCTCTGCGGCGATCGGGTCCGGCTCGTGGCGGTGTGATCTCCCTACGTCCGCGGTGTGGAAGGGCAGTGTCCTATGGCGCCGGATCCCGATGCGGTACAGCATGGCCGAGGAGGCTTCGGCCTACGCCGCCGATCTCGCGGAATCGATGGGGCTCGTCTGCCATGACCCGCAGGCTCGGCTGCTGCGGCCGTGACCGCCTTCGGACCGAGGGCGGGTGCAGATACGACCTTCCTCTGCGCAGGTAGCGTGACCGGCATGTCCGAGGAGTTGCCCGGTTTTCCCTACCACCCCGACCCCTTGGCGACCGGGGCGGTCGTTGCGTCCAGCACGATGTGCCTCTGCTGCGGGAGGGCACGGGGGTTCATCTACACGGGCCCGGTGCACGCGGTCGAGGAACTTTCCAACTTGCTGTGCCCGTGGTGCATCGCGGATGGCAGCGCGGCTGCGAAGTACGACGCGCACTTCATCGGTGACCCGGTCGGAGACGATGTCCCGCTTGAGGTCGTGATGTCCGTCGATGCGTGTACGCCGGGCTTCTCCTCCTGGCAGGACCCGCGGTGGTTCTTTCACTGCGGTGACGGTACGGCGTTCATGGGGGCAGTGGGGGCGGCCGAGCTGGCCATGTTCCCGGATGTCCGGGAGGAACTGCGCAGCGAGGCCGGCGCGTGGGGGTGGTCTGCCGAGGGAGTCGACAGCTGTCTGGGTGCTCTGGACAAGGACAGTCAGCCCACCGGCTACCTCTTCATGTGCCGCACTTGCGGCCGATACATGGCGTACGCGGACTTCACGTAGCCGCAGTCAGGCGGCTGCGGCTACGGGGCCGGGTCCAGCCGTTGGCGAAGGCACAGCGGAGGTCTGTCCAGCGGCACTGCTCGGCGGGGATGTAGGCGGGGTGGTCGCGGAGGTGGGCCAGCGCGTTGACCCACTGGTCCCAGAGGCCGTCGGGCTCCGTGAAGTGGTTGGCGTGGTGGGTGCCGAGGTAGGCGTCGAGGCGCAGGAGTGCGTCGAGCGCGGCTGGCTGGTCGTAACGGAGGTCGGTGCGGGGGAGGTAGCGGTCCAGGTAGGAGGTGAGGATCTCGGCGTCGGCGTGCGTGCCGAAGCGGGCCAGGGCGAAACAGTAGGCGCTGCCGGAGAAGCAGAACTCGCTGGCCAGGAGCAGGTCGCCGATGCGTTCGCGGAAGCTCGCCCGCCGGCCGACACCGATCAGCCAGGCGGGCGGATGCCGACGGGCTCACTCCAGTCCGGTGGCGTCGCCCGTTCCAGGCATGCGCGGTAGGCGCGGCGCAGGGGCTCGACTGCACCGTCGATATCCAGGCTTGCCAAGGCCATAGCCGCCCATTCGCGGACGGTCGGGTTGTCGCTTTTCAGCAGCCCGATGAGGGCGGGACCGCAGTGGGGATCGCCCACCTCCTCGAAGACTTCGATGGCGGTCAACTGACCGAAGCCGCCGAGGGAGGGCAGTCCGTCGATGATGGCGGGGATGGCGTCGGAGCCGATGTCGATCAGCTCTGCGCGGGCGTCGTACGACGGGCCGGTCGAGTCATCGAGCTGCCGGATGAGTCTCTCGATGTGGGTGGTCATGGGTGGTCCCGGCGCCAGAAAGTGGGCAGCCACCAGCAGAGCACCGAGCGGTCGTCGGGCCACGGGGCTCGGTCCTCGGCTTCCCAGTCCTCGAAGGAGTCGCGTGTCAGGTCGATGGGGCGCCAGGCGGGGTCGAGCGGCTCGTCCGCGGCCGGCGGGCGGACGTACTGCCGGCCGTGTTGGTCGCAGGCCCCGAAGTCCTGGTAGTTGCGCTGGGCCTCGATCAGGGAGACCTTGTTCGCGCCGCCGCCCATGGTCGGCCAGCGGAACTGGACCCCGTCGTCCTCCCAGAAGCAGACGGGGCAGATCTCGTACGAGCCGGGCATCGCGTCCAGCACGCGGTGTCCGCAGCAGGGGCAGGGGTAGGAGTCGCTCACCCGCGCAGTCTCGTTGCAGGTCCCGCCGGTGTGCCATGGACTTCTCTGCCGCGGCGTACCCAGCCAGTCCGCAGCCAGTCCGCGGGACACCCGTAAACGGCCGTCGGGTGCCAACGCCTGCCAACGAGAAAATCCCAGGTCAGAGACCTGGGTGGGGCTCCGCCGCAGGTCAGGATCGGGCCGCAGACATTCCGCTTCAACGTGTAGCGGCTGCGACACCGCGGAGGCGATGCGTTAGTAGACGTGCAGGTCAGATGGGGTCATCCCCGGGTCGGGGTCGGCCCCGTCGGCGTACCCGGTGTATTGGCGTGGTACCCGTCTGTCGTGTGGTGGCCGCCGCGTGCCGAATCGTCCAGGTCGGGGTTCACGAGACCTGTGCAAGGTGCTGGGTGAGTTGTTCGAGCATGTTCCAGGCGCGGGGGTCGGTGCCGTCGCCGAGGGCGTAGTGCACGGCAGGTCGCGCCGTGGGGCCGAGTCGGGTGGGGACGAGGTCGAGGGGCGGGCGGAGGGCCCTGTCGAGGTCGATGTCCCTGACTGATTCGGATCCCAGCGTGTACGAGACCGGGATGGGCGGGGTCTCGAAGCGCGCGGGGACGGTCAGGTCGCGGCGGGCGCTGCGAAGTGAGGTGAGCATGCTCGTGAGGCCGTGCTCCGCGGCGAGGGTTTCAGCGAGGGGCTCGATGGCGTGCAGGGGCGGGGTTTCGTCCTTGCCATGGCCGAGGGCGAGGGTGATGTCCTGCTCGACGCCGGCGGGAGTGCGCGTGACGCGGACGGTGGCGATGGTCGGCCGGTCGGGGTGGCCGACGGCGATCAGCCAGGTCGGCCGGGGGGCGCGGCGACGGGCGAGATCGGTCAACTGGCGGGTGGACCACAGGAGGTTGACGGGCTCGGCGGTGCTCCATCCGGCGGGTGCGGTGCCGGCGAGGGTGTGCCAGGCGGCTTCCAGGGCTCGGCCGAGGACCAGGTCTTCGTCGGCGGGGTGCAGGGTGCGCAGGGAGATGATGAGCTGGCGTTCGCCGGCGTCGGAGCCGGCCTTGAAGGCTTCGGCGACGGAGGCCGTGCCGTTCTCGTCGAGGGCGGGGGTGAAGGTGCCGCCCTTCCAGTGGAGCACGGCGCCGGAGAGGCCGTCGTAGAAGCCGAGGTCCGGGTCTTGGACGACCCAGCGGTTGGGATGGCCGAGCAGGGCGGTGCGGGTGGGCAGGGTCAGGCGGGTGGTGGGAGGGGTGACGATCTGCAGGGCGCGGTCGTCGGTGGTCGCGCCGCGCAGGGCGTCGGAGAGCCAGCTGGTCATGGTGACGAGGGGGCGGTCCTGGATGACCACGGCCGCCTTGGCGGTGAGTACGTCCACCGCCGGCGCCGACGTGGCGGGGACGGGCACCGCGGAGATGTCCGTGGTGAGCGGGACGACGTCGGTGGAGGACGCTTCCGGGGGCCACACCGTGCCGCCCAGGACGGTGGCGAGGCGTCCGGCGAAGGAGCCCGCGAGCCGGCCCCCTTCCGCGACGGCGGTGGAGGCTCGGGCCTCGGTCCACCACACCGGGCTGTCCGGGGTACCGGGACTGATGCCGAGGAGGCGGGTGGTCTCCCCGGGGACCTGGACCAGGATGGGCGCCTCGACCGAGACGAGAGGGCGGCCGTCGGGGGCGCAGAGCTGTATGACGGCGCCGTCGGCCAGGGTGTTCACGCCGAGGTCGGGGCCGCCGGCGTAGAGGCCCGCGAGGAGTGTGCGCAGGTCCGGCATCTTCGGGGTGAGGGCGATGACGTCCTTGGTCACGGCTGTCCGGCCTCTTCGTCCGCCTCGTGTGCGAGCGCGGTCTGTATGAGTTGGTGGTGGCGGCCGCGGCGGACAAGAGTGCCGCGGCCGGGCGGTTGCGCGGAGGCGTACAGGCCGGGGAAGAGCTGGCCCTCGGTGCGGTCGCCGGTCATGAGGAGGGCGGTGGCGCCGGTCTCGCGCAGGGCGGTCAGCAGGGGTTCGTACAGGGCGCGGGATGATCCGGCGGTGCGGCGGGCGATGACGAAGTGGAGACCGATGTCCTGGGCGGAGGAGATGTACGGCAGGAACGGAGCCAGGGGCTGCTGGCCGGCGCTGGTGAGGATGTCGTAGTCGTCGACGAGGATCACGATGCGCGGCCCCGTGAACGCGGGCTCCGCACAGACCGCGTCCGGGTCCGCGGTCTCCGGCAGGCGTTTCTCCAATTCGGTGGCGATGCCGGTGGCCAGCGCTGCGGCCAGCTTCGCGTTGTGGGCGTAACCACCGCGGTACGGCTCCGGAACGACACCCCGCAGGCCGCGGCGCGGGTCGAAGAGGCCGAACACCAGCTCCTCGTCTCCGTGCCGGTCGACGAGTTGACGGGCTATCAGTTTCAGCAGGTTGGTCTTGCCGCACTCGTTGTCGCCGAGGATCAGCAGGTGCTGATCGCTTCCGAAGAGGTCCAGCAGCGCGGGGGCGAGCGTGTCCTGGTCCACGCCCATGGGGATTGTCCTGGGTTCGGCGGCCGATGAGGGGAGTTTTGCCGCGGGGAGCCGTGTGGGGAGCACCCGTACCGGGGCGGCGACGTCGCCGTGCCAGCCGGCACGGATCGTGCGGGCGGACCGTTCGAGGACGGACGCCAGGTCGTCCGCGATGGGGCGGTTGTCGATGCGGGGCAGCGCGACCTGCGCGAACAGCTTCCCGTCCGTCAGGACACGGCCCGGGGTGTCGGGGGAGAGCGTCTCGGACAGCTTGCGGTCGATGGAGGAGTCGGCCGGGTCGTTGAGGCGCAGTTCGACGCGGGTGCCGAACATCGACTGGGTGGCGATGCGGACGTCGTTCCAGCGCAGCATTCCGGCGACGACGTGGATGCCGTATCCGCCGCCGCGCTTGAGCAGGTCGGCCACGGCGTCGTCGAGTTCGGCGAACTCGTCGCGCAGTGCGCCGAATCCGTCGACGAGCAGCACGATGTCGGTCGAGCCGAGCTGGGGCAGCCTTCCTTGGGCGCGCAGGTGACGCAGTTGGTCGATGGAGTCGATGCCGTACGCGCGGAAGAGTTCCTCGCGTTGGCCGAGCATGGTGCGGACCTCGGCGACCGTGCGGGCTGCCCGCTCGTGGTCCGCCCTCCCCGAGATGCCGCCGACATGCGGCAGTCCGGCCAGCGCGGACAGGCCGCCGCCGACCAGGTCGAGACCATAGACGGCGACGTCGTACGGCGTGTGGGTGAGCGCCAGGGAGAGGGCCAGGGTGCGCAGCAGGGTGGTCTTGCCGGACTGCGGGCCGCCGATGACGGCCGTGTGGCCGCCGGCGACGGTCAGGTCCAGCAGCCACGGCTGCTGCCACTGCTTGGCCGGATCGTCCAGGATGCCCAGCGGAACGCGCATCGCGCCGTCGCGGTGCGCGAGCCTGAGGCCCTCCGTGCCGGCTTCGAGGGGACCGGCCGCGGTGTCGAGGGTGATGGCGTCAGGCAACGGCGGCAGCCAGATCCGGCGTACCGGCGGGGCCGCGGTCGCGAGTTGGCCGACCATCACCGACATCACCGTCGGCCCGGTCTCGCGCTTGGTGGCGGCGTACTCCTCCGCGGCACCCTCATGGGGTGCGCCGAGCGTGTTGTACGTCGGATACGGCGAGGCAAGCGGTTCGTCGTCCAGCTTGTCGCGCAGGACGGGCCCGAGGTGGGCACCGGAGACGTACCCGGCCTTGAAGCGTTCGTAGGTGGAGGTGTCGACCTTCAGATAGCCGAAGCCCGGCAGCGGCGGCAGGTGGAAGGCGTCCGTGGTGTCCAGCACGGTGCGCGACTCGTCGGCGGAGAAGGTCCGCAGGCCCAGGCGGTACGACAGGTACGTGTCCAGGCCCTTGAGCTTGCCGCCTTCGATGCGCTGGCTCGACAGGAGCAGGTGAACGCCGATGGAGCGGCCGATGCGGCCGATGGACAGAAACAGGTCGATGAAGTCCGGCTTCGCGGTGAGGAGTTCGCCGAACTCGTCGATGACGACGAACAGGTGCGGCAGTGGCTCGAGGTCCGGGCGCTGGGTGGCGCGCAGGGCGGCGTAGTGGCCGATGTCGGCGATGTTGCCCGCATCCTTGAGCACCTGCTGGCGGCGCTTGACCTCACCGGCGAGACTGCTGTGGACGCGCTCGACAAGGCCGGCTTGATTCTCCAGGTTCGTGATCACCCCGGCAACGTGGGGGAGGTCGGTGAACGGGGCGAAGGTGGCGCCGCCCTTGTAATCGACCAGGACGAGGGCCAGGTCCTCGGGCGAGTGGGTGGCGGCGAGCGCGAGGACGAGGGTACGCAGCAGTTCGCTCTTGCCGGAGCCGGTCGCGCCCACGCACAGCCCGTGCGGGCCCATGCCGAGTTCGGAGGACTCCTTCAGGTCCAGCAGCACTGGCTCGTGACGGTCCGTCAAGCCGATGGGTACGCGCAGGAATGCTCGCTCGTTGCGCGGCGCCCACAGTCTTTTGATGTCGAGTGCCGCAGGGTCGTCGATGTCCAGCAGGCCGGGGAAGTCCACCGGCCCGGAGACTGGGGTTCCCTCGGCCGTGGACTCCGCCGACAACCTGATGGGGGCCAGCATGCGGGCCAGTCCCTCCGCGCCCGCGACGCTCACGGCATCCGATGAGCCCTGTGCCACCGTCGACGTCTCGCGCAGGTCCTCCACGGCGATCCGGTCGCCTTCGACGGTGATGCGGACCGTCACCTGATCCGGCTCGTGCACCTGCTGCTCCAGCAGGTGCAGCACGGTCACGCCCATGTCCGGCAGATCAACCGCCGTGTCCGGGCGGGGCAGTTCGACGGCCGTCTCGCCGTACTCGTCGCTGACGACCAGCAGCCGACCGGCCATCCGTAGCGCGCCTCGGTCCGACAGTCCGCGCCGCACCTCCGCCGCGTACGACGCCCGCTCCCGCAGATCGTGACGGCACAGCGTGGCCAGCTGGGCGAGGCTCGGAGCGATCCGGCGGGCGGCGACCGGACCGTCGTGCTCGGACGGATCCAGTACGTGGGGCAGCCACTTGGCCCACTCCCACTCGGCCAGCTTCTCAGCGGGTATGCCGAGCGCGACGGCCACGTCGTCCGGCGCGTGCGTGACCGCGGTCTGGATCAGCAGCGCGTGTGCGACCCGCAGCACACCCCGGCGGTCCCCGACGACGCTGACGTTGCCCGCCCGGTCCAAAGGCACGGTGAGCGGGAAGTCCGTCGCCGTGGCGAACCGGTTCTGCAGGGCGCGGGCCTCGTTGAGCATGAACGGGTCCGGCGGAGTCATGACCCCGCCCGCGCCGTTCTGCCCGACCGCCAGGTCCTGCACTGGTACGTCCCCCGTGCCGACCCGTACCCGCAGGAAGTCGGCGTCCTGGCGGCGCCGCTCCCACAACCGTGCCGGATCGCGTACGAGGTCGTACAGGGCCTCCGGGGGCGGATTGAGCAACTGCGACTGTCGGCGCCGCTCCCGCTCACCGGTGCCTAGCTCGTCGCGCAGCTCCTCCAGGTATTCGAGATACCGCTCGCGCTGGGTACGCCGGGTGCGCTGTGCCTTCCCCTGTTGGGACAGGAACAGTGCCACCGCGCCGAGCAGCGCGAAGACCAGGACGATCGCGCCGAGCGCGGCGAACTGGCTGTTGCGGATGACGGTCATCATCACGACCGAGCTGATGACGCCGGCCATCGGCAGCAGTGCGGTCGCCGCGTTGCCGATCTTCCCCTCGGGCAGGTTCGGCGGCGGCTCGATGGTGCGCGGCTGGGCGAGGGGGAGAGGGCGGGTGGAGCGCGCGGGTCGGTGGACGAGGTGCTGGGTCACGGACGGGCCTTTTCTTGAACGGGTCCTGAAGCCTGGCTCGTGCTCATCGCACCCTCACTGCACGGTGCATCGCCTCCGCCGCGAGGCGGACGGCGGCGTCCCGGGTGGCCTGGCCCAGCATGGCGGTGTGGATGGGGCCTCCCTGGGCCAGATGTCGGTCGTAGGGGAGAGTGGTACGACGGCTACGCCCGTCTCTCGCAGGTGCGCGGTGGCAGTCTTCTCGTCGAGCGTGGTGTCGGGGGAGCTCGCGGACAGCGCCACGACGGTGCCGGCCAGGGCGGAGTGCGGCAGCTGGGCCAGCCAGTCCAGGACCTGCCGGGTGCCGTTGACGCCCTCCGCGGTCATCGGGGCGACCACCACCCGGGCATGCGCGGTGTCCATCGCCGTACGGGCCACTTCGCCGGGCAGGGTCTCGCAGTCCACCACCGTCACCGCGAAGTAGCGCCGCAGCGCCAGTGTGACCGTGCGGTAGGTGCGGACGTCCATCGGGGCGCCGACGCGTCCCTGGCTCGCGGGCAGCAGCCAGCCACCGTCGGTCACGGGAACCAAGTAGCCGGTGACGTCGGTGAGTTGCATCGCGGGGGTGAGGATCTGCGCGAGGTCTGCGCATGACCAGCGCACCGATTCGGCGCCCATCCGTACGGGGAGGGTGCCGAGTGCGGCATCGGCCTCCAGGGTGAGGACAGGGTCGTGTCGGTAGTGGTTGAAGGTGCGGCCCAGCAGGGCGGAGACGGTCGACTTGCCCACTCCGCCCCGGATGGACGTGACCGCGATGACCCGGCCGGTGGTGACCGGCTGCTGCAGCTCCCGAGCGAGGCGTGTCTCTTCGGCGACGTCCTGGGTGGCTGACGTGGCGAGTTTGCGGAGCGTGCGTCCGGTGCGGCGGGTCACGGAATCGCCGTGTTGGGGGCGACCCAGCGCGTGTGCCAGGCGGGGGTCGACGGTCGGCACGGACTCCGGGGTGTGCAGGGGAAGCCGGGGATCACGGGGTGACCGGACAGCGGGTTCCGGCTTCGGCGCCGGGGCGACGTGCTGAGGGAATCCCTCAGAGGCGGTGGGACCCGTATCGGTGGGCGGCTCCGGGGCTGGGCGCATCGGTTGAGGCCGCTCGGTGGGCTCGGTGGGCTCGGTGGTGGGCTTGGCCGCTTCGTCCGCTGTACCGTGCTGCCCCAACTGCCGCAGCACGTCCTGCTGCCAGTCCCCTCCCTGAGCCATGGAGTTGTCCCTACGCGAAGGTGTCGAGCAGACGCCCGTACACACCGAACGCCCCGATGACGAGGGGGAGCAGGGCGATTACTCCCACCGATTCGAGCACGTCGCCGAAGCGCCGCAGCCGGATCCGCACATGCTCGGCGGGCTGCACCGCCAGCACCAACAGCGGCAGCACGGCCAGCGTGACGAGCAGGGCCAACGACCCCACCGCACCGGAGTGCTCCTGCCACACTCCGACAAGCCGGACGGCGACCACGGCACCTGCCCCGAACAGCGCCACGACCTCGATGACGAGCGGGAAGGCACGTGCCCGCAGTGCCAGAACGACCGTGACCACCACGGCGAGCAGGACGGTCCATGCGGAAGGTGCCCGCAGTGCGAGAAGCCCCGCCGCCATGGCCGAGGCGGCCAGGATGATGGTGGCGAGCGCCAGGCCACGATGAGTGGCGGTCAGGGCGGTGCTCACCTGATACCGGCTGACGGACGCGCCGCTGGACCGCCGGTCGTCCAGCCCGGACAGGCCGGACGCCATGAGCGCGAGCCGCGGCAGCACGCCGAGGGCGACCACCGAGACGACGCTCAGCACCGCCCCTACGCGGGCCTGTTCCACTGACGTATCCGCGCCCGATTGGACAGCGACCGCCACCTGCCAGCAGAGGACACAGCCAACGACTGCGGCAGCGCCGACGAGGCCGCCGCGGCCCAGTGCCGTGAACCAGCCCAGCAGGAGCAGCGTCACAACGAGTGCGACCGCGACGCCGGCCAGCCGCCCCGCGCCGGACCAGGCATGGGCATCCGC
Source organism: Streptomyces sp. NPDC007095 (assembly GCF_040634475.1). Classification (NCBI taxonomy): domain Bacteria; kingdom Bacillati; phylum Actinomycetota; class Actinomycetes; order Kitasatosporales; family Streptomycetaceae; genus Streptomyces; species Streptomyces sp. NPDC007095. The sequence goes on along the minus strand of NZ_JBEYFS010000008.1, from coordinate 82,518 downwards.
CAGGGTCCATGCCCCCAGCGCCCCGAGAGTTCCCCCGGTGACGAGGAGCGTGGTGGCCAGGCCACGTTGCCCGGCCCGCCCGAAGAGAGCCCCCGCGAGCGCGGACACCGCGGCAACGGTCACCAGCACGCTGCCTACGGCCGACAGCGCGAACTCGCTGCGGGCCAGGATGCCGGCTGTGAAGGCCCAGCCGACCGTCGCGACTCCGGCGACGATGCGCCGGGATGCGGGGCTCCACCGCCATGTCCGAACGTTCAGATCGTCAGCGACCTCATCGGTGACGTCGTGCACCACGGGTGCCGCGGGGGCGTCCTCCAGCCGTACGAGCCGCAGGACGGCGCCGTCCGGAATCCCGGCCGATTCCAGCGTGCTGTCGTGCGCGAGCGCCGAACCCTCCGCGGTGACGAGATGCCGCGACTCGGGCCGGGCCGATGCCCGATCGTCCAGCAGTCGCATCACTTCGGGCAAGAGCAGCCCGACTGGTTCCTGGGAGGGCAGGACGAGATCAACCCGCCTCCGTTCGCCGATCAGAGTGACCCGGCTCAAAGCAGTCCGGTTCGGCGTCGTACGGCTCAGGGACCCCGCAGATATCACGCGTTCGAACCTATCATCGAGTCATCGGGTGGAAGACGCCGAAGGCGCCGCGGAAGGCGAGGAAGAGGGCGCGGAGGGACCGTACGGGCTTTTCCCGATGACCCGGTGCGAAACGAACGACCAGCCCACGCATCCGGCGCACAACACCGCCGCGACCACGATCCCGGCGAACACCTTGCCCAGCCGCTCGTCGACCGACCGCCGCTGCCGCTGCGTCCCGAACAGGACGGCATCCCTCAGCCGCCGGCGCCGAACCGACACCGACTCCAGCAATTGGCTGTCGTAGTCCTGGGCTGCCACAGGTATTCGTTGTCCGTTTCAGTTCTCAGGGTTACGTACAGGTTCTCAGGTGGCGTACTCGCCGACCCAGTTGCGCTGCAGAAGTGCCTTCGGCAGGTACTCGGATTCGACCTCGATGGGGAAGTCGTTGTCATAGGCCATGCAGGCCAGTGCAAGGGGGCCGAGGGCAACGAGGCCGTCGCTGCTCACGGATCGTGCCTCGTCGCCTGTCCAGTACTGCTTGTGCCAGGTGAGCGCTTCAACCAGCGCCTCGTTGAATTCCATCGAGTCCCGCTTCACGAATCGATAGAAGAGGTTGATCGGTGGATAGAGGATCTTCAGCAGCGTCTCCTTGTCGGCGACCTGTGCCACCTCCGGGTCGGTGCCATGGAATGCGGATTCCAGCTTCTCTCCCACGTCCTGCCGACCGAAGAAGAGGCTCTGGAGGGTTTCCACCCAGGAGTAGATGTACTCGTCGAAGACCGCGCCGGACTCGCGGAGGAACGCTACGGGCACCTGTGCCAGCCGTTCGAGGCGGGCATTGTCGCGGCAGACCACCGCCAGGTAGAACGAGGTGAGCCAGGCTCCGGCGTGCGTGTAGGACGTCGGGCCGGTCGCGGGCAGGTTCTTCACCGCACCGTGGCTCCCGATGCGGCACACCACAGGACCCTCCGCCGCCGTGGCCGAGTCGAACAGGGCGGAGCCGACCTGCATGGCGGTGACCCATGCTTCCCATGTTTCGAACTTCGATGCGTAGGGATCGACCGCACAGTGCGTCTGGGCCAGCGCCAGACTGGTGCTCAGGGCTTGGCCACGTCCGATGTCGTCCGGCTCGTCAAGCTCCCCGAGGATCCAGTTCGCGGTCTCGTTGAGTACCGACAGGCCCTCTGCCGCGTTGTCCGTGGGGTAGTCATGGCGGGGAACGCTCGTGACCACTTGCACCATCCTCTAGTTGATCTTGAAGTGTTCCAGTGCTGCACCAGCGTACGAACCAGTGTTCTCGTTGGCCTTCACCAGGACGTACTGCAGCTTCTTGGTCTTCATCGCCTTGAGAAGTTCGAGTGCGATTCGACCGTCCTTCGGAGAGCGCCCCGCGCGACGTTGCATCTCGGCGATGATCGTCTGGACGTACTCTTTGGTGCCCTGCTTGACCATCATGCCTTGAGCTGGGCCGGCACCTCTACGCCAACCCAGTTCGCCCTTGGGTGCCTTTGCTTCGACAATGAGATAGTCACCGTTGCCGAGTTTGTACAGCTGGTCGAACATGTCGGCGCCGTTGGGCGTCTTCGGGAGCTCAACCCACTTGGCGTCCGGGAACTCATTCGGGACCACGTGCAGCGCAGCGGAATCCTCGCCGAGCCGCTCGGATATCTTGCTGTTGTTTGGCACGTCGCCGAGCTGCTGGTGGTAGGCATTCTGTGCGTCGTCAAGGGCCTTCTTCGTCGCGGCGGACGGAGTGTCATCGAATGCCTTTTCCGCGCTGGTGAGATTCATGGACACCTTGCGGTTCCTCGCTGCTTTATCGAGGTCCGGTCGATGCGCGGGGTCGACTGTGTCCGGCGTGAACGGTGTCCGACCTGTCTTGATTTCGGATGGCCCACTCGGCAAGTCGTGCGCGGCGACCCACTTGCTGTCAGCGTTCTTGGCCAGCTGGGGAAGCTCGACGCCGTCCACCAACTTTAGTGTGCCGTCCTTGTTGAAGAGGTTCCTACGGCGACCCAATGGGTCGTAGTGCTCCTTGAACCACGTCCGGTCTGGGTCGTTGGCCTTCCGGATGTGCTCGTCCTGGATCGCCTTCCGCTCTGCGGCGGTCAGCTCCCGCTCTCCGCCGTGGCCACCGTTCCCGGTGCCCTCGTCCGCATGGTGCGCAGGCGGGGCGGCCTCGTCGCCGGCGTGGCCCGCGCCGCCCACTGCGTCGTCGCCGGTCCGGCCGACGTCGTCCAGGCCACCGCTTCCGTGGCCACCTGACCCCGTGCCGGCATGGCCGTTGCTGATCGGCCCAGCGCCGGACCTGGGGGTCTCGGGACCGACGGGATGTGTGGCTCCAGCTCTGCCGGATGCTTCCCCCGCGTGAGCCGTGGCTCCGGGGGTGCGTGAGGAAGCGCCGACTCCGACGGGCTCCCGCTGCTGCGTCGGTGTTCCCTCCGGCGTGGACCGCGCATCCGCGGCCGCTTCCTGGCGCGGCGTGTCCCCGATGACGTTGCCGTGCTTGTCGACGGGGATGAACTTGCCGTCCTCGATGACGACTTTGGAGCCGTCGCCGAGTTCGATGACGCTGTGGATGCGCTGGGAATCGGCCGAGGTGCCGATGCCGGTGCGGATCCCGGCGGTGAGGTCGGAGAGCTTGGGCAGTGTGCTGATGGCTTTACCGGTCGCTTTGAGGCCGACGGCGACCGGGTCGATGTACTCGCCGACTTTGGCGGCGATCCCGGCGCCCTTGGCAACTGCGCCGACTTCCCCGCCCTTGGCTGCTACGGCCAGGGGGCCGGCGCCGAGGGTGAGGCCGTTGAAGACGACCGTTGCCGCGGCGCGGGCGGGGTTCTCGCTCCACATGTCCCAGGCGACCATGGACTTGGCGAAGTCCTTGGCGGCCTTCTTCTGCCGGACCTCGGTGGCGCTCTCCTTGTCCGGGCCGATCGCCCAGTCCATGAGCGCGTCGTACGGCTTGGCGGTGTACTGGCCGATACCGCTGACGACGTCCCCGAGATGACCCCAGGCGTCACCGGCCGCGTCCGAGCCGTTCCAGCCGACCAGGGTGCCCAGTCCCTTGATGCCGCCCCAGATGTTGTCGATGACGAGGCCGTCCCAGAAGAAGCTCTTGGCCCAGTAGCCGACCTCCCACGCATGGTGGGACTCGCTCTCCGGGGCGCCCCAAGGCGTGTCCTTGGCGTGCTTGAGGACGTCGAGGTCGTAGCCGTACATCACCGTCTTCTTGTTGACGGTGTGGTGGCCGTCGTCGACCACGAACTCCGGCCCGCCGACGAGGGATGAGATCTTGGTGGCGGCCCGGCGCTCGGCCTCCCGGAAGGCGCTCTCGGCGGCGGCGACGCCGTCCATGAGCTCCTGGTGACGGTGGATCTTGTCCCCGTCGTATGTCCAGTTGTCGTCGCCCTCGACGCTGTCGACGAACGCGAAGGCGTCGGTCTTGAGCTGGGCGAGCTTCTTGGCGAGCGGACGGGCCTCGATGGAGTACGTGTCCAGCGCGTCCGCGACCGTCTCCAGCTGGGCGGCGAAGGCGTCCGCCTTGTCCATCACCGGCTGGGTGGTGGCGAACAAGTCGTCGGCCTCGGGCGCGGTGTAGAAGGCCTCCAGCATCTGGAAGCGGGAGTGGACGTCCATGCCGCCGTTGCGGATCCCGATGGCGTCGCCGCGCAGCCCGGAGGTGTCCTTGTCCAGCAGGTCGAAGTCGCCGGTGAACTGGGGTATGCCCGACGGGTCGATCACTTGACGCCGCCGTCCTTGCCCTTGCCGCCCTGGCCGGGCAGATCGATCTTCGGTGCGCCGAGCGCCTTGTGCTCGGCCTGGCCGGCCATCTCGAGATCCCCGGCCAGGTAGTACGCGGTTGCCTCCCGGGCTCCGTTCACCGACTTCGCCGCCCGCGCGCCGAGGAACAGCACGTCACCCGCGGTCTTCTCGACGAAGATGGCCAGCGCCGCGCCGATCGCACCGGTTGGCGCGGACCCGCAGTACGGTCCGCTGATCGTGCCGGCCGAGGTGGCCGCGCTCTCCACGTCCGTCCCGTACGCCTTGACGTCCTTGGCCACGTCGTCCATCGCGTCCGCGACCAGAGAGGTCACGAACTCGACGCCGGACGACGAGATGTCCCACCCCGACATGCCAAACCCCCGTGGAAACGTTCCTGCTTACTACGGTCGGCCCCCGGTCAGCCGATGTTGTCGACAGCGGCGCGAGCCTTGGCCATGGTCGACTGGGCAGTGCCGTCGTTCTGCTCCAGCGTGGTGCGGACGAGGCGAATGATGTCGCGGACCTCGTTCGCGGCGCGGTTCCAGCGGACTTCCTTGCCGTGGTACTCGTCGGCCACACCGTCGGCGGTGAAGTCGGCCATCGCGGCCTTCACCGCGCGGTCGCGGTCACCGAGGACGCGCTCCAGCTGGCCGATGATGCCCTGCAGGCTGCCCTGCACCTCGGCTGAGGCGCCGGTGTCGTACGAGCGGCGGTCCTGGTTCTGCCCCATGGTCAAGCTCCCCCTGTGCGTGTTTATCGGGCGCCGAAGCGGGCGGCGTCGAAGTTGGACTGGCCCATGTTCTGGTGGGCGTTGTCCTCCTGCTCCAGATCGCCGGAGCCGAACGCGGTGTCCATGCCGCCCTGGCCGCCCAGGATCGCGCTCAGGGATCCGTTCAACGCGTTGGTGATCTCGTCTGTATGCGCCTTGAAAGAGTCGAACGCGGCCTTGCCCGCGCCGTTGAACTTCCCCTCCAGCGGCTCCGCTGCCTGGACCAGCCACCGGATCAGCGTGCCCAGGTCCTCAGTTGAGCCGACCGTGCTCTTACCGAGATCCGCCAGGGTCGACGACCCCATGTCGAACTTCATCCACCCGCCCCCGTGTCAATCGTCCTTGTACGTCGCGATAGTTCGCCTGTTCGAAGGTCACGACGTCCTCGTGTGTCAGACGGTTCCCGCGTGTCACGCGCGTCTCACTGTGCGTCGAACATCCTCTCGTATGGCACGTTGCAGGCGCAACGCAGTACCGCGCGAAGTGGCGTGATCTATCCCATGAGTTGTCTCGCCGCACTGCTCCGCCAACGGCCGGATGTCTGCCCGACAGCACGAGAGGGGTGCGTCACCGAGAACCCCGGCTGCTGGGTGGGTCGGCCGGGTACGTGATGGCGGCTGAGAATGTTCGGTGCTGGAGGAGGCCGCCTGAGGAAGGCTCAGGCGGGCTAGCAACGGCCCGCTTCGTTTCCCCCATGGCTCATGCGAGAGCAAGCGGCCCGACCATGCGCCGTCGGCAGCCGGTGCGCAGGTCGCTGCCGGCTTCATCGAGCGAGCGACGGCCGGGTGGGGGGTATCCCGGTAGATCGGGGGTGGGCGTCCGCTCAGGCGAGGGCGGGGTTGCCGTGGCACTTCTTGTACTTGCGGTCTGCGCCGCACCAGCAGGGGCCGTTGCGGGGCGGCGGCCAGGGGTGGGCCTGGCCGCGCGCGGCCAGGTCGGCGGCGTAGGAGGCGCGCAGGCCCGGGGCGGCGGGGTCCTGGTTCTCGTCGCGGGCGTAGGCGGTGAAGTCGCCGACCGTGCCGCGGGCGGAGCCCAGGCGGGGCAGGCCGGAGTCGGAGTAGGTGCGCAGGAGTTGCTCGACTCGGCGCAGGTGGTGGGTGTGGTCGGTGCCGTATTCGTCGGCGAACGCGGGCCAGCGTGCGAGGAGTTGGGTGAACTCTTGCTGTGGCCAGAACAGCGCGCAGGTCATCTCGGGCGTGTGGAGGGCGGCGCGGCGCTGCTGGATCTGCTCGGTGAGCCGGGCGTGCTCGGCGCGCAGAGCGTCGAGGTCGGTGTCCTCGTCGGGGGAGAGGCGTTGTGGGCTGTGCAGTTCGTCCAGGGAGCGGGTGCCGCGCAGCAGGGCGGGTCCTTGGGCATGGACCTGGTCGGCGATGGCGTCCCAGTCGTCGTGCATGTCGCCGGTCAGGCGGCGTACCCGGTGGCGGCTGGTGAGCAGCATGTCGAGGCCGGGCGGCCCTGTCTCGACGAGGTCGGCGGTCAGGTCCGCGGTGGGGCCCAGGGCGTGGGTGATGCCGGCGGTGAACCAGTCGGCGGCGGTGTGCGGGTCGTCGGCGGCCTCGAAGCTCTCGCCGACGTAGTGCCAGGCCAGGGCGTCGTGTGGATGTTGGCCGCGCAGTTCGCGGGCGGCCTCGCGGGCCTCGGCTTCACGTCCGGCGTCGAAGAGGACACCGATGCGGTAGGCGGCCACCAGGTGCGGGTGGGTGGACTCGTCAGCGAGGAGCCGCTCGTACAGCCGTAGCGCGCGGTCGTGCTCGCCCGCCTCGCACCAGGCGTCCGCGGCTTCCAGCAGGATCTCCTCGCGGTCCCCGGGGTAGGTGGCCGCGAGTTGTTCCAGTTCCCGGGCTGCCGCGTCGGGGGCGGGCGGGGCCGGCGCGGGGGTGCGGTGGCGCTTGGCGGACATGGCAGCAGGCTACCGGCGAGCCCGACGGCCGGAGGCGTGCCCGCCCCGTGGCGGCCCGGCCGCCGCTCCTGCTGTGCAGGTCGTACGGCCTCGGCCTGGCGGTTCTGTCGCTCGTTGGGGTGAGGAGAGTCCCCCAAGCGCGCGACAAGCCGCTGCCCCGGGACGCATGCTGACCTTGCTGTACCCCGGCAGCATCATGTGATCCGTAGCCGTACGTACCCCTGGAGATGGTGCGCGTGTCCGAGCAAGTGCCGCTGGACGCCCCGGATGTGGTCGAGGGCGTGGTCGATCATCTGCTGTATGTCGGCTATGACGAGCGCACGGTGCTGCGGCTGGGTGTGACAGGAGGCGACGAGGAGAGCGTCACCGCGGTCGGCAAGGCGCTCTTCGGGGTGCGGCCCGGGGAGAGTCTGCGGCTGCACGGGGCATGGACCTGTCATCCGCGCCATGGGTGGCAGTTCAAGGCCGAGCGGTGCGAGCGGACGATGCCGGCCGACGAGCGGGCGATCCGCCTCTATCTCGCCTCGGGCATGATCCGCGGGATCGGGCCGATCCTCGCCTCCGCGATCGTGGACGTCTTCGGCGAGCAGACCCTGAAGATCATCGATGCCGAGCCTCCGCGGCTCCTTGAGGTACACGGGATCGGCCAGGTCCGGCTGGGCCGGATCACCGCGGCCTGGCAGGAGCAGAAGGCCATCGCCGAGATCATGATGTTCCTGCAGGGGCTCCAGATCACCCCGTCGCTCGCCGTGAAGATCTACACCGCGTACGCCGACACCGACGACGACCCGATGCGCATCGTCCGCCGTACCCCCTACCGGTTGTGCCGGGACGTCCACGGCGTCGGCTTCCACAACGCCGACAAGATCGCGCTCGCCGTCGGCATCCCCAAGCACAGCGACGCCCGGCTCCAGGCCGCCCTGCTGCACGAACTCGACCAGGCAGGAGCAAGCGGCCACTGCCATCTGCCGGTGCGCGTACTGATCGCCCGTACCCGTCAGCTGCTGAGCGATGACGACCCGGCGAGTGCGGAGATCCTCGACGACGCGGTGCTGCGCCACGCCCTGGAGGCCTTGCGTGGTCAGGGCGAGGTGGTCACCGAGACGCTGCCGCTGCCCGTGCTGGACGGCACCGACACGGTCGCGGACATGGAGATCGCCATGCTTCCGCACCGGCACCGTGACGAGACGCAACTCGCCTTCCACGTACGGCGGCTGCTCGGATCCACCTCCGAGCTGGTCGGCCTCGCCCCGTGGACGGCGCACGTGGCCGCGCTGACTGGCCATGAGACCGCTGGGCTGACCGACGAGCAGCACCAGGCGATCCTCACCGCCCTGACCAGCCCCCTGTCCGTCCTGACCGGCGGCCCCGGCTGCGGCAAGACCCACACCCTGCGCACCTTGGTGGAGATCGCCGACGAGGCCGGCGCGGTCGTCGCTCTGGCCGCCCCGACCGGGAAGGCCGCCAAACGCCTGGAAGAGACCTGCGGCCAGGCGGCGATGACCGTGCACCGGCTGATCCGGCCGCCCGAGGGCGACTCCCTCTTCGATCACGCCGGCGTCCTGTTGAGTGCCGATCTCGTGATCATCGATGAGGCATCGATGCTCGACCTCGCCCTGGCCCGCCGCCTCTTCACCGCCGTCCGCGACGGCTGCCACCTGCTGCTCGTCGGCGACATCGACCAACTGCCCAGCGTCGGCCCCGGCCGAGTCCTGCGCGACCTCCTCGACGTCGAGGACCTCCCGCGCACCCGGCTCACCAAGGTCTTCCGCCAGCACGACGACAGCGCCGCGATCGTGCTCAACGCCCACCGCATCCTGCGCGGCAAACTCCCGCACGACGACCCCAAGGTGTTCTGGAACCGGCCCGTACCCACCGCCGAGGACATCGCCCAGCGCGTGGTGGACCTGGTCACCCACCGCATGCCGCAGCACTTCGCCATCCGCCCGGAGGACATCCAGGTCCTGTGCCCCGGCAAGAAGAACATCGCCGGCATGACCGACCTCAACCTGCGCCTCCAGCAGACTCTCAACCCTCCGGCCGACGACAAGCCCCAGCATTACCACGGCGGAACCGCCTTCCGGCTCGGCGACCGCATCCAGCAGGTCCGCAACAACCCCCACCGCGGCGAAGCCGGGGTCTTCAACGGCAGCAGCGGCACCATCACCGCCGTCGACCTCGAAGCCCACCAGCTCACGGTCACCTTCCACGACGACGAGACGGCCACCTACCCCTTCACCGACCTCGACGAGCTCGTCCACGCCTACGCGCTGACCGTCCATCGCTCCCAGGGCAGCGAATACCCCTACGTCATCGTCCCGGTGATCAGCGCCGCCGGGATGATGCTGCTCCAGCGCAACCTGCTCTACACCGCCGTCACCCGCGCCCGCGACGGCGTCATGCTCATCGGCCAGAGCGAGGCCGTCGAGCGGGCGATCGCCAACAACCGCACCCAGCGCCGCAACACCGCCCTCACCCACCGCATCACCCACACCGACGCCGTACCGGCTCCCCGCCCCCGCGCACCGAGCGGCCAACTCGCCTGGGACTGACGGGATGTACACACCCTGCGGGCGAGGACAGCGCCAGCCCCTTGGCCAGCCGGTACTCATCCCACGCATTGGTGCGCTGGTCACACTGCTGGCGCCCCGGCAGGAGCCACAGAACATGACTGGTCGTGCCCGCAGCGCTGATCTGCGGATTTGTGCACGGTGAGGGTGGAGGGGCGGTCCCGGCTCGTGCCGGTTGCCCCAGGGACGGGTCGATGAGTGCATCCAAGCCTTCATTGGAGCCCTCGCGCAGGTTCGAATCCCGGGCGGGGGACCCGGGACGTGGCAACGGGAAGGCGCACAAGCCAAACGGGCGGAGCTGGTAATCGAGGCGATCGTCCGGTTGAAGCCGTAGGTGGCCAAGCCGAAGTACGAACGACCCCACCACCGGGGGAAGAAGGCCCGGGAGCTGCTGACGGGCATGGCTTGCCGATACCCGAACCCCTTCGCCCGCTGGCAGTTTGGTCTCAAGACGCGTCGAACAAAGACAACTGCTCCTGCTCGTCCTGCGGTTCCGGTTCTTTCGCCAGCCCCGGGGCCGCCCCCGCGTCCGGGTCGGCATCGGCCGCAGCATCAGCCGAGGGCGTCTCGTCCTCTTCCGCACGCGTCGGCAGGACATACTCCTGCGCGAGACCGGCGAGATGCAGTGGCAGCGGCAGGCTCAGTGCGTCCGGTACATCGGGGGCCTGGCGCAGCTGATGCGCGGCGAGGGCCAGGGCCTCGGGAGAATCGCCGTCCTCGGTGTGGCAGCCGAGGACGGTGAGCTCCACAAGGCCTGGATTCCACGCGGCCTTGTCGGTGTCAACCGTCAGCTTCCCCTTGGTGTTCACCCGGGGGGCGAGCTTGTCGGCGGCCACCGACAGCTTGAAAGTCCGCGCTTTCGGTGTGGTGGACCAGAAGACACAGGCCGTCTCCGGGCCGGTATTCGGGTTCGTCCACAGATGGGCCGCAAGGCCGTTCGCCCCGTCCGGGTTCACTCCCCACCACTGTGCCGTTTCCCGTCCGCGTGACGTGCGCACCCGCACCAGGCGCAGGTCCGGATCGAGACGGCGTGCGGGAGCGTGACCGTCACGGAACTTGTCGGCCACCACCTTGCTGTCCTGCAGCCATGTCCAGTGCGAGCGCATGTTCTGCCCGTGTGCCAGCAGCATCGTCGGCGTACCGCGCAGAGAGCGGCGCACTCGCTGGATCCACTCCTCGGCGGCCCGGCGCTGCTCGGCCATGTCCGCCCACCACGACGGGCGGGAGACGGGACCGTCGCCGCCGTGCGGAGCGGGCAACGTGCCCGTGGCCGGTACTTCTGCGCGCTTGGTCAGCCGCAGCAGCATCACCGGATACGGCACCCAGGCCCGTGCCTCGTCGTCCCAGCCCTCCACCCGTGCCAGGCCCTGTCCGGACACCTCCGGGGTGACGAGCACCGCGACCGGCACGTGCCCGGCCCAGCGCGTACGGCTGCGACGGTTCTTGCGGACCATCCATACGGCCGCGTACCGCATCCCCGAGGGGAGCCGCTCGCCGAGACTGTGCTCGGGATGGACCCGTACGCCGAGCTGCCGAAGACCGTCGTCCCAGGCCTTGGCCGCGCGGAAGTCCTTGCTCTTCTCGCTGTTGTAGCCCTTGGCCTTTTTCGGGACGGCCATGAACTGGGTGAGGACACCGGCGTCCGCGCAACCGAGCCGCAGAGCGAACTTGGCGTCGTGGTCGGGGGAGGTGAAGTCCTTGGCCCGGTCGATCTCCATCAGTGCGAGGGACGGAAGGGAAACGGGCCCGTCCTCTGAGACGAAATCTGCCATCTCCCGGCGCCGGGCACCGAGTGCGGCGGTCACCACCTCCCGTGAGTGCCGGGAACCTTCGGGCAGCGTCAGGTCGTGGCCCAGCGAGCGGGTGAGCTTGCGGCAACGCAGCCGTACCGTCAGCTCCGGAGTCTGCCACTCCAGCACGACCGTGCCGTCGAAGGCGCCCGCGTCCTCCGGCGCACCTCCGTCCCCCTTGAGGTCCAGATGGGCGATCAGGGCCGCCACCGCGGTGTCTCGCATGTCGGGCGTCTGCCAGAGCACCCCGGCCTCCAGGAGCGGCAGTTCACCGGGGTCCGCGTCCGGGGCCAGGCAGCGCAGCGCGAAGGCGGCAGCCTGTCGGCGGGCCTCCGTCCGCTGCCGTTCCTCCACAGCCTTCTTCGCCGCCTCGGACGGCTCACGGCGCGGATTGGCGGGAGTGCTCCCCGACAGACGGGTGCGCACCAGCGCGGGCGCCGGACGCAACTGCTCCGGCAGTGCCTCTTCGGCCCACTCGACGATCCTCGAACGCTGGTCGGGCATCAGACCGGTGCCCACCTCGTGCGACCCCATCGCGGTGCTGTGCACGACGGCGGCCCGCATCCCGTCCTCCAGCCACTCGGCCGGGGCGGTGAGAACGGACTCGGCGTCGGGGAACGACTCGGTCAGCGACATGCTCCGCAGCATCCCGGCGGGGCCGCCGCCCACCCAATCGTGGCCGCCCTTGTTCCACCCGAGGCGAGCCAGCGCGAACCGGTCACTCGCTGGTGCTCCGGGCAGCCACGGCACACGGGGCCGCAGCAGCACCGTGCTCCTGCGGCCGTATGGCAGATACAGCCGCCCCGACTTGACGCCCACGCGGGTGGCGTACCGCCGGATGTGGGTGTGCAGGTGAAAGCGGGGCAGCGGGTCGAACGGCACCGTCTGGAGGGTGATGTTCAGGACGACGGAGAACCACTCCGTGCCCCGGCTGCCCTCGTGCCCCAGCGCCTGCGACACCAGCTCGGCGCCCTGGTCGCGGGGCCCGCGTGGCATGGCGCGGAAGCGCAGCCGGCCCGCACCGAAGTCGTACGGCTCCAGTTTGCCGAGGAGCCGCCGGGCCAGCCAGTCCGTCGTCAGCTGGAACTGGCGCGGATCCGGGGCGGCCGTGCCGCCGGGGGTGGTCGGGCAGCGCAGCAGTTCCACCTCCACACCCTCCTGCCACTCGGGAGGGTCCTCGAACAGGGCGTCCCTGGTCTCGTTCAGCAGCGACCGGTACTCGCGCTCCGGACGGAGATCCTTCAGCCAGGCTCCGACGAGAGCCCGGAAAGCCGTGTCGGGCAGCGGATCTGGGATGTCCTCCGGGGCGTACAGCCAGAAGTCCGGGCCTTCGTCCCGGTACCGGGACGGGCGCGGGCGCACCAGTACATCGGGTGCGAGTGCCTGGATCACCTGATCCATGCGGAAGGTGGGAACCGTCTCCAGCGGTTTGTCGCGGCCCGCGCCGCACAGCGCGAGCAGCGGGCCGCGCCACTGTTCGGGAAAGGGCAGAGCCCGGTACCGCCCCGTCGCCGAGGCGTCGCGGGAGACGGGCAGCGAGGAGGCGGTCCGGATGGAGTCGTAGCGCTGAGCCATGAGGGTGTCCCTTCGTTCAGGAGGGGTGGTGGTTGATGTCCCGCAGCGCCTTGTAGAGGGGCGCGTACAGGAGACGGGCGACCGCGGGATCGCCGGGATCGGGGCAGTCGGGCGGCACGGTGCCTTCCGCGAAGTACGGGGCGAGGACGTCCCGCAGGCCGGTCAGCAGCCCGTCCTCCTGCGGGAGCGGGGACGCTGCCGCTTCCGGGGACAGCAGCCTGGCGGTGCGCGGAGCGAAACGGGCGTCGACGAAGACCACCCGGGCCGCTACACCACCGCGTACCAGCCGGCCGATCACCTGCCAGATCGTCACCAGCTGGTCCCAGGTGAACGACCGCTTTTCGGGGTCGGACAGTCGCGAGTAGATGTAGCGGCGGGACAGCAGCCTGCGCCACTCGCCGCGCGCCACATGACGGAACGCGAGTCCCGCCTCGTCGAGACTGTCTGCGGCGACCGCCAGCTTGCTGAACGTGCCCTGTGCCAGGCCGGGTTCGTCGCGGGCGAAACGGGTGGCCCAGTCGTTGATCGCGAACACGGCGAGAGCCAGGTCGTCCGGGCGCGGATGCGGCCGGGCCAGGAAGAGGGCCGTGCCGAAGGCCGCGTTGCGCTGGGCGTTGAGGATGTTGTGGCCGCGCTCGACCGCCATGAGCGGGGCGATGAGGAGTTCCGCGCTGCGGTCCTCGGCGAAGGAGGCCAGATCACCTCGGCGAAGCGCGGTGGCGCGGTCGGATCCGGAGGACGTCGGCCCCGACCCGCGTACCGCCTGATCCAGATCGGCGTCATCGGCGGCCAGCACCCGGACGCGGCCGTGCCAGCGTTCCATGCCGTGCAGCACGTCCGCGACGGTGTTCGCCTCCTTGTAGCTGCCGACCAGCAGGACCGCCCGCCGTCGGCGGTCGTCGGCGATCTTCGCCAGTTCCTGCTCAAGGGGGCTCGGGGCGCCGCCGCGGCCCGCGGATCCGAGCCTGCTCGCCAGCGCCCGCGCCGCAGCCGGCCGGGTCTTCGGCTCGGTGCCCGACAGGCTCATCGGGCGGCCCTCGTCGTCGTAGAGAAAGTGCGTGGTGAAGACAGACTCGCTCACGGCCTCCAGCGAGCGCGGAGACGGCTTGAGTACGGCGCCGACCGGTGCGAGTACATGGGCGCGGGTGGACGACCCGGCCCAGCTCGTTCCGGACATCAGCACCACATGCGGGCCCCGGAGTCCGGCGCCCGGGTCGGCTCCCACCTCGTGCAGCGAGAGAAGAAGTTCACGGCCGACGCCCGCACAGCGGAAGAAGCGCAGGGTGCCGCTGTGCCGTCCGTCGACGTCCCTTTCCCGGTCGTCGGGCAGATATTGGAAACCGAGGACGTTGCCCATCGGGGCCTCTGGGACCAGCGGCGCGTAGTCCAGGGGAGGGCGGCGGGAGAGCTCGTTGCCCGTCGAGTCCAGGTGCAGGGCGGCCTCCACCTGCGGCCACAGGAAGACCAGCCGGTCCAGGCGGTGGTTCAGGGCGCTGAGCAGCAGCATGAACTCCAGCCGTCGGGCGGTGAGATCGAGCCAGGTCTCGTCCTTTGCCCGTGCGGCGGCGGGGCTGTCGGCGAGCAGCGGGCGCAGTACGGCGAGGACGCGGGCGCGAGTGTCAGAGGAGGACAGCGTGGCCAGCAGATCCTGGACCAGCCGCACCAAATCGTCCGTCGTGTTTCCGTAGGGCCCAAGGCCGCCCAGGGGATCGTCGCGGAACGTGTCGAAGAGGTCCGTCAGCTCTGTGCGGCGGGCGTCGGAACCGGGGCCCGACGACTCCGGCTCCGGAGCATCGTCCTCGTACGCCTCGTACAGCTCCGCCTCGTCCGCCACCCCGTCGGGGGATCCGGGGGTGCGCTCCGGGGCGAACCAGGCGCCCAGCAGTTTCTCCTGCAGGGTCCAGGGGCTGAAGTACTCCATGTCGGCCCACTCGCGCAGCTCCTCGTCGGAGATCAGCAGCTTGTACAGCCGGTCGGTGGCGGCGTGCACGACCGTCAGCGAGGCGGACCAGCGCTCGATCTCCTGGTCCGTGAGCGGCAGCCGGCCCTGCCGGGACAGTTCCTCGATCCGGTGCGTCTGGAGCTGGTCCAGCCAGGACTCGGGGCCGGGCGAGACCAGCGTCGCCGACGGGGCGAAGATCTCGTCCAGCTTCATCTGTACCGAGTCGGCCTCGTCGACGATGATGATGTCGCTGCGCAGACAGGCCAGTTCGAGATGGCGCAGCCGTTCGTCGCCCAGGTGCCGCGGCACGGATGTCTGCACCAGGCTTGCCGGGTTGGCCACCCAGATCTGCGCGTCGACGAGTTCGCGCGCCGAGCGGTGACGCGGGCAGGCGTACCACAGGGGGCACCCGTGGGGAGTGCCCTTGACCTCCGGCGGGTGCGGCTGGGCGGCTCGCTCCGGCCGGGCCGGACGACCCGGCCGGTACGGCTCGGGCAGGGGGACGGTGTCCGGCTCCTCCTTTTCGGCCCGGCGTTTCTCCGGATACAGCGAGGTGCAGGGAGCGTCCGCGAAGCGCAGCGGCTCGGCCGCCTCGGTGCCGCGCAGTGCGTTCACCACGCACACCGTGCTCAGGTCGTCGAAGCCCGGCACGTCATGGTCGAGGAGGTTGTCCAGGCCCCGGGAGGCCAGCCTGCGGTGCAGCCGTTGCACATGCGTCTCACGCGTGGTCAGCCCCAGGACGGGGGTCGCGGCGAGACCGAGGTCGCGGAGCAGCGCGCTGAGCCGCAGCTGCTCCGCCACATCGCCGACGACGATCGTCGTCCGCAACTTCGGCTCCTGACGGGCGCCCCAGACGGCGATCAGTGTCATCAGCGTGGACTTGCCCGCCCCGACCATGCCCGCGAGGTGCAGCAGGCCGTCCAGACGCAGGTCGCCCTCCTCGGAGAAACCGAGCCGGTCGGCGTCGCGCGGCGCGATGTGGAGTTCGGACAGCCGCTCCTCCCAGTGCCCCGGGCTCTCGACGTTCTCCTGCCGCTCGATCCGGTCCATCCAGCGTGCGGTCTCGACGAGGTCCGCCCGCTTCAGAGCGATCGGCTCACCGCGCCCCGGACGCCCCCCTTCCGGGGCGTGTCCCGGCACCGGATCGGGCCGCAGGCGCTCCGGCAGCATGACCGAGGTGGGCCGTCGCCGGTCGACGAAGGTGGCCCGGCCGACGGGTGCGATCGGCAACGCCTTGCGGGCCAGCGGGGGAAGGGCGGCGAGCGCGGTGTCGTACACCGCGATCCGGTCGGAGGCGACGGTGGGTTCGCTGCGCCGCGCGGGTGCGTCGTCGGCCGGGACGTCATAGGCGCGCAGCCGCTCGGGCAGGGCGGCGTACGTCTCCAGGGCCTGGTGCCAGGTGCGGCCTCGGCGCAGCGTCCACAGCAGATGGCGGCCGGCGGTGAGCATCGCCTCGTGCTCCGGGGTCACCGCGATGCCGCGTGCCCGTGCGAAGGGATAGCCGCCGATCAGGACGTACGCGCCCCGGGCGGGCTCCAGAGGGGAGAGGCGTTCCAGCAGCCGCAGGGCCAGCTCGACCTGGCACAGCAGGCCGGGTTTCACCCCGGACAGTTCGGCGGGCACCTCGCTCCACAACCGGGAGAGCTCTTGGCTGACAGGCTTGTGCCAGCCGTCGCGGTCACGCATCGCGGTCCTCCTGCGCGCGGCCGGTCCCGGTCCGCTTCATACGGGCCCGGGCTCGGGCGACCAGTTCTGTGTCGGTGAGCAGCGGCAGATCCCTGGCCGCCGCGGGGCGATTGCGCTCGTAGGAGGCGACATAGCCGGGCCGATCGTCGGCCCGGGCCCGGGGTACCACCCAGAACGCCTCGTCGTACCGGGGCTCCGGAGGCACGGGCCGTGCGGCCCGGCCGAGGAAGGCAGGGTGGGCCCAGTCCTTCACATCGACTGCCCACACCCAGCCGTCGGCGAAGGTGATGTGCACGTCGTACGCGTCGTACGCCGGCCACATCCGCACGCGCAGTCCGAGAGCCGTGAGCCGCGCCTCCAGCTCCACCTCGGCCCGTCCAGGGCCAGTCACGAACTGACGCAGTGGCCGCTCCAGCTGGAGCAGCCCGCCGGCCTCCTCCTTCTGGATACGGCGTCCCACTGGGGGCGGCCCGAGACGGCGGCAGCGGTCGCGCTCGCACCACCAGCCGCTGCCGTGCAGCAGCGGGGTCAGCAGGGTCAGGCAGCGGCCGCAGAGCGCGTAGGCGTCGCCCCGCAGATAGCTGTCAGGAACGGGCTGGTAGATGCGGCGCAGCAGCTCCTTGACCGGGTCGAGGACGTGATCCACCGACACCGCGAACTCTTCGGCGGCGGTGAGCACCGGCCGGGTGACCAGCAGCCGCCGGAACTCGGTGTACGCCTCCTCCTCCCCGTATTCGCGGCACAGACGCAGCGCGGCCCGGATGATTTCTCGGTCGCGCAGGACGAGGGCGCTGTCCCTGGTCTGTTCCGCCCATTCGTGGCACAGCTCGGTCGGCCGTGAGGAGTCCGGGTCCAGCAGCAGGTCGCCGGGGCCCACCGCATCGGGCGGGAGATCGACCGGCCAGTCGGCCACGGGGCGTTCCCGGCACCACGACAGAAGGTCGGGGAGGCTCGCCGGGGGCTCGGCACTCCGTTCCAGGCAGGCGAGGACGGTCCGGTCCAGGGCGCGCTGGACCTCGGCCGGGTACGGCAGAGTGAAGGAGTCCAGTCCGGTCTCGGCGTCCAGCGCCGTGAGTGCCGAGGCCAGTGTGCGCATCAGCGGGATGCCGTCGTGGGCGGACCAGTCGGCGGCGTGGACGGGCAAGCCGTCGTCGTCCGCGGACACGGCGCTCACCAGGCCTCCAGGTGGGACCGTCCGGCGACGCAGTGCCCGAGCATCTCGCAGCCGGCGCAGTGACCGCCCGGCTTCGGGGCGTACGTCTCGTCGACGGCCCAGGGACCTGCCAGCTCCGCGATGATGCGACGGGCCTCGGCCTGCGTCTCCGGCTCGCCGGGGTCGATCTCCTCGCAGCCCGAGCTGCTCTCGTACAGCATCTCCAGTTCGATCAGCGACCGGCGGGGATCGCCACCGGGCACGCCCGCCGCCATCAGCAGGACCGCGAAGGGCAGCTGCGGGTAGGTCTCCATCAGCTCCCGCCCCTCCCAGGGGCGCCGGGCGGCCGTCTTCGTCTCGTGCCAGATCCATCCGCCGGAACGGGTGTAGAGGAGGTCGGGGTCGGCGATGAGGAGCACGTCGAGCTCGGGGTCGTACGCGGTCAGGCGCGGCTGCACCCGTACGTGCTCATCGGGCGGAAGTCCGTCGAGGGGGCAATCGAGCAGGTGCTGGGCGAGCATTGCGAGGGCAGGGGGCTGTTCGGCCTCGGAGAGCCCCGGGAGAGTGGCGGGGAGAGTGGCGCCACGGCAACTCCTCTGGCGATGCCGCTCATTGAGCCAGTCATCGACTGCCCGCCCCCTTCGGACGGGTTCGCTCTCGGGTTCGCCGGACCGGAGGTGAAGCACTCGGGTGAGGTGGAACTGGGCGGGACAGCGGGAGTGCACTCGCAGGTCGGTGGCGGAGACCGAGCGGCGTTTGCGGGGCCGGCGCGGACCGGGTATGCCGAGCAGGCCGTTCACGCGGGGCGGCTGTTCACAACCCGTCAGCCCTTCGCACCGCTCGCACCCGGATCCGGGGTTGAGCCGGTCGTCCTCGGCCACGCGGGCCAGTACGGGCTTGGCGTGCAGGGTGAACTCATGGGCCGTCCGGCCGGTGTCCCAGTCCGCGAGGACGGTGTGTCGGCCGTCCCCGCAGCCGAGGCCGATCACCCTGACCTGCCGTGGAGGAACGGTGCTGCCCGCGAGGGGGCGGTGGATGTCGCCGAAGGCGGCCTGCGTGGGGACCCCGGTGGCGGTGACGGCGGCGGCTTCGGCGATCTCCGGATGCGGGCGGTCCTTCTTGACCGTGTTCACGGAGAGGAGCCACAGCTCGCGCTCCGAGCCGTCCGCGGATGCGTACCGTCGCCCCCAGGCGGTGCGTTCGTACCGCGTCGCCCCTCGCTCGTCCGGCGCATCGCCCGGCGACTGGGCGATCGCGGTCCACTGCGCGCGCACGGGGGTCGTCGCGGGGCGCCCGAGCGCTCGGCGGTCAGTTTCGGACGCCTCGCGTGCGGCGAGGTAGTTGTTTACCGCCATCCCAGCCCAACTGGCGTGACCCGGATGGCATTTCGTGCTGGCGTTGAGCCGCCGCAGCGCGACCTGCGGATCCATTCCCTCGTACTCGATGAGGTCCAGGGTGCGCATGACCGGCCCCAGCGCGAAGTCTTCAAGGGGCTTTCCGCGCGGTCGTTCCGGTGCCTGCGCCACGAGCGGCCTGGCCCGCAGGGCGTTTCCCCGGGGGCAGTCCTGCGGATCCTCGCGGAGCAGAGGCAGCGAGGTCCGGATGAGCCGGGTGTTGCCGGCCGTGCCGGGCGGAGGCTGATGAAGCGTCACGCTGTCTCCCTCGCGGCGAAGTTGGAGAAGGGAACCCATGACCTCAGGGAAGCGTACGTCTGTGAACTAAGTCAAGTGATGGCCTTTGCTTGTGTTGTGAACCGCTATCCTGTGCTTGGCATGGTGCTGCGGTGAACCGGGGGTATGGGTGGAAACCGGGGAAGTCCTCGACGGTCGCTTCCGGATCGAGGAAGCGTTCGATCAGGGCGGCATGGGAAGCATCTGGACGGCGACGGAGACTGCCACCGGACGGCTGGTCGCGGTCAAGGTGTTGCGCCTCGACTCCTACACTCAGGGCCGGTTCAGCCCGGCCGAACGGGTGCGGCGCCGGGTGGAGCTGATGAAGCGGTTCGAGCGCGAGGGGGCGATCCTTGAAGAGCTTGACCATCCCGCCATCCCGCGCCTGCTGCACCGCGGTTACCACCACGAGGAGCCGTACCTCGTGATGGAGTACGTCGACGGGGTCAGCCTGCGTGAACTCCTTGACCTGCGCCGCCCGTTCCCCTTCGGCGCGGCCGTCGCGATCGCCGTCCAGATCGCCGATGCCCTCGGCCACGCCCATACGAACGGCGTGGTGCACCGGGACCTCAAGCCCGGCAACGTGGTGATCGCCGCCGCGGACGGGGCGGTGAAGCTGCTCGACTTCGGCATCGCCCACCTGACCGACCCCGACGCCACGCGCTACACCGCGCTGGGCGCCACGCCGGGCAGCGCCGGTTACATGGCGCCGGAGCAGCTCCGCGGCCGGCAGGACATCTCCGCCGCGGTGGACCTCTACGCGCTCGGCTCCGTGCTGTTCGAGCTGCTCACCGGCGAGAAGCCGTTCGAGGACAGACCGGACCGGAACAAGGACGCGCAGCACCTCGAAGACCTTCCTCCGCGGGTCCGCGACATCAACGTCGGGATCCCGGAGGACCTGGACGAACTCGTGTGGGACCTGCTCGGCAAGACGCCCGCCGACCGCCCGGCCGGGGTCGGCGAAGTCCTCGCGGCGCTCGTTGCACATCTGCCCGCGCCGGGCGACCCCGGCCCCGACCCCGAGCTGCATCCCGATCCCACGGCCCGCTACCGGCTGCGCGGGGGACCGATCGCCGAGGACGCCGGCCATGTGCGCCCGAAAAGCTCCCTGCGTGGCCGGAGCCGCCGCGCTTCTTGGCCGGGGCGGGGCGAGTTCGCCGAGCGGATCGCCCTGGCCCGGGCTGAACTGGACTCCACAGGACCCGCCGCCGAGTGCGAGCAACTCGCCTCGGTGCTCGCTCGCGCCGTGTCCGCGTGGGGACCTGGGGAACCCGCTGTCGTGGACGCGCAGTTGGTGTGCGCGGACGCGGCGCGCCTCGACGGCGACACCGGGCGGGCGAGGAGGCTGTACGAGGAGGTGGTGGCGGCGCTCGGAGGCAGCGCGGATCCTCGCCTCGCACCACTGGTGCTGGAAGCCCGGATCGGCCTCGCGGAATGCAAGGTGCCCGAGGGCGATCTGCGGGGCGCACTCGCTGGCTGGCACGAGGCGGCCTCGGAGACGCTGCGGCTCGCCTCCCCGCCCGCCCGCCTGGTCGCCCGGTGCCGCGAGGTGGCCCTCGAACTGGGCGAGCGGGGCTTCGGGGCCGAGGTCTCCTCCCTCGACGGCCGTCTGGCCGCCCTTTAGCGGTCCCGGCAACGACCAGCAGCCGACCGGGCACTCGGATCAGGCGCGCGGCAACTGGCCGTGGGACAGCAGATCACCGAGCGACCGGACGAGTTCGCCGCCCACCCGGCGCAGCCCCTGGAGCTCCCTTTCGAACGTCGTGATCCTGCGGTAGATCTCGCCGTACCGCCGTTGCTCCTCCAGGGAGAACCGGGGCACCCGCAGCCGCCGAACATCGACACGGGACGTCGTGGACGCGTGCGTGCCCGCCCGGCGAGCATTGTCGGGAGCCCGCAGGCAGCCTGCCAGGAACCAGGGATCGAGGACCGAGGGGTCCACGCGCAGCGCACAGAGCTGCGGCCCGAGAACCGACGGTGCCTCGGTGGCCACATGGACGTCGAAATCGCGGGCCGGCATAGACACGACGACATCCTGTGAGGCCGTGACGGTCAGCGCGCCGGTCTTCTCCCCCTCCGTCACCGCCCGCGCCGGAAGCCACAGCTCCGGGCCCCCGGGCAGGCGGAGACCGGTCAGCACCCGCGCGCCGTCCGCCGGACGCGCACCCCGCTCCACCTCGGCTTCGGGCAACGCCTGCCCGCCCCGGATCTCCAGCGCTCCGGCGCGCTCCAGGTCGGCGACTGTGATGAGTGGGGCGACGTCACCGGCGTCGACCGGCTCAAGCGCCGACAGAACACCAGCCGCATCGCGGAGCTCGCCCGCATGGGCGTCGAACCGGGCCCACGACCGCCGCAGTCCGATCAGGTCTGCGGCACGGCCCCGCGGAATGTGCCGGGCCGGAGTGAGGTCCACCTCTTCGTCCAGCAGGTCGATGACCGGAACCGTCACATTTCCCGGTCCGCCCGCCCCCTGAAGGGCCTTCACCACCTGCTCCGTGATCTGGACCCAGTCGACGCCCCCGGCACCCATGGCGCCAGGACCGCTCTGCCGGGCCGCGGTGTCCACCAAGGTGATCTCGGCCGGGGACGCCCCCGGCTCCTCACCGGTGCCGCCTGCCCGCAGGACCCACACATGAAGGCCGACCCCGTGCGGAGGCGCGGCGCCGGGTGGCAGGGCGATCACGGTACGCAGCACGCCTGCGCGCAGCAGACCCGCCCGGATACGCCGGCCGGCTCGCCGCGCAGCGACCGCGGGCGGCAGCACCATCACCCCGACACCCCCCGGCGCCAGAACGGCGGCGATGTGCTGGACCCAGGCGAGCTCCGACTCCGTGCGGGGCGGCTGACCGAAGGCCCAGCGCGCGTCCGTCGCGAGCTCCGCATGCCCCCAGTCACGCTCGTTCGCGGGCGGGTTGCACAGGACCACATCGGCCCGTACATCCGCATGGGCATCGGCGCGTAGGGTGTCCGCGGCCAGGACTGTGATCTCCGGTGGGGCTGCCCCTGTGTAGCCGGCGACGGCCAGCTGTGCCCGCGTCAAGGATGCGAGCACCGGGTCCCTGTCCTGCCCTCGCAGCTCGGCCAGTCCTGAGCCGCCTTCCGAGTCGACCCATCGCCGTCCCGCCGACAGAAGCAGGGTTCCGGTGCCGCACGCGGGGTCGAGAACCGAGCGGACCGCGCCGTCGTGGACGACCGCAGCGATGTCCGTCATGAGTTCGGCGAGGGGACCCGGAGTGACCGCGATCTGCCGTACGTGGGTGCGCAGCCACCGCTCCAGCAGGAACCCGAAGGTCTCCGCCGGGCCCTTCGTTCCGGCCAACTCGAGCGTCCGTTTCAGAAGACCGGACTGCCGCTCGTCGAGCACCCCTGCCGCAGCCGGAGGACCGTCGGTCGGCCTCCCAGGTTCCCCGCAGAGCCGCAGGCCGACCTGCGCGACGAGAAAACCCATCGCATCTCGGTCTCCCAGGGCCTCGTACTCCGGCCAGAGCCGCTCCAAAGGCTCGACGGCCGTCGTGATCTTGCCTTCCCTGTGCAGCCAGGCCTCGATCTCGGCGAGCGAAAACAGAGGGCTCGCATCGGTGCCACCGATCGGTGCGGGGAAGGTCTCGTGGCGTCGCCGCCAGTTGCTGACGGCGGCACGTCCCACGCCCGCGATCCGCGCGACCTCTGCGAGGGGCACGGAGACTGTGGGGGATTCTGCGGGCTCGGGCATCGGACTCTCCGGGGGTGGTACAGACCTGCGGTGCGTGACGGTGCGGCGGCTTACGGTACCGGGCATGCAGCGCACACGGGTGTGTGTCTCTTGACTCAGTTTATGAACGCATCGTTCAGAGTCGAGATCTTCCGGTTACTCCCGTGCGCACCTCTGATCGTGGAAAATGGGCAGCCGGTCGGGGACATCCAGGGGGAGAAGCGCGCGTGCACGCTCAGGAGACCACGTTCAAAGAGCTCGTCCAGGGCGAGAAGCAGTACCAGGTGCCGCTCTACCAGCGCACCTACAGCTGGCAGCGTGAGCAGCTGCAGCAACTCTGGGACGACGTGCAGGAGCTGGTCGAGGAGCAGTTGGAAGGGCGGGCCCCCGCAGCGCACTTCCTCGGCTCCGTCGTGCTGGCACCAGGCCGGATCACCGCCGGCGGCATGCAGCGCTGGCTCGTCGTCGACGGCCAGCAGCGGCTCACCACGCTCATGCTCGCCTTCACCGCGCTGCGCGACCGCCACCGGGAACGCGGCGGCGCGGAACGGCAGGCCGACCGCATCCATGACCTGGTGCTCGTCAACAAGTACCGCAACGGTGACGACCACTACCGGCTCCTGCCGACGCAGGCGGACCGGGATGCCTTCACCGCATGTGTCGAGAGCTCACCCAAGGCGGGCGGTCCCGGCAACGTGGGCGCCGCCTACCGGTTCTTCCTCGCCGCGCTGACCGAGGGTGAGGAGAGCGGCGGTGAGGCGTGGACGGACGCGGTGGAGACCGTACTGAGCGGCCTGCTGTCGATCGTCGAGATCACCGCGGCCGAGGGCGACAACGTCTACCGGATCTTCGAGTCGATCAACAACACCGGTGTCGGACTCAGCCAGAGCGACCTGCTGCGCAACTACCTCTTCATGTGTCTGCCGACCCGCGGCGAGTCGGTCTACCGCAACCGCTGGCTGCCCATGCAGGAACTGCTCGGCCCGGCCAACCTCGAACTCCTGGTCTGGCTCGACCTGGTAGTGGCCGGCAACAGCCGGGCCAAACGGAGCGAGATCTACCGCGACCAGAAGAAGCGCCTGGAACCCCTGAGCGCGGACGAAGCGGCACTCGAAGCCGAGATTGAGTCCCTCTCCCGGCGGGCCGAACGCCTGATGCGGATCCTGGAGCCCGAACGGGAGCCTGATCCGGAGTTGCGCGAGGTGCTGGAAAGGCTGTCCCGCTGGGGCGGCCAGACCCACTACCCGCTGGCGCTTCAGCTGCTCGACCGGGTGGACGGTGGACAGGCCACGCCCCATCAGGCCGCCCGGGCACTGGCGTACGCCGAGAGCTACATGGTGCGACGGCTCTTCGCGGGCTACTCCACCACAGGCAGCAACCGGGTCTTCATGGAGATGCCCAGGGAACTGGAGAAGGACGAGGACCCGGCGGAGGCCGTACGCCGCATCCTGTCGAAGAACAAGACGGGCGCGCGCGTCTGGCCTGACGACGACGCCGTCCGCGAAGCGATCCGCACCAGGCCCTTCTACAAGGCGGGCCGCAGCAACCAGCGGCTCCAGGTACTGCGCAGGCTGGAGGAGAGCTACGGGGGGAGCGAGCCGGTCGACTACGCCAAAGCGCGTCTCACCGTCGAGCACGTACTGCCGCAGAACCCCGCCCAGCAGTGGTTCGACCTGCTCGCCGAAGAGGCCGAGGACGGACAGGGCCCGGACGAGCTCCATGCCCTGCTCGTCCACACACTGGGCAATCTGACCCTCTCCGCGGACAACGCCAAGCTCTCGAACCATCCGTTCCGCCGCAAGCAGGAGATCCTGGACTCCAGCGCCCTGCGCATGAACCAGGAGATCGCCGGGCGGGAGCGGTGGGGGAGGGCGGAAATCCTCGACCGCGCCGCCGGCCTGGCCGACCGGGCGGTGCGGCTGTGGCCTGGCCCCGTCGCTGGAACGGTCCCCGGGGACGACGAGTGGTCCGGCTGGAAGGAGCTGCGGGCCGCGCTCCTTGCCATGCCGGCGGGTACGTGGACGACGTACGGCGATGTCGCGGCGCTCATCGGCACCCATGCCGTCCCGGTGGGCCAGCACCTGGCGTCCAAGGCCGGCCTGCACGGCGCCTACCGGGTACTGACGGCGGACGGCCGCGTCTCGGCGGGCTTCCGGTGGCCCGACGGTCAGGAGTCCGGGGATGCGCGAACCCGCCTGGAGGCGGAGGGCGTTCCCTTCGACGACGCGGGCCGGGCCCGCCGCTCCCACCGGCTGACGACGGCCGACCTGGCGGCCCTGCTGGGCAAGGAAACCGCCGAGGAGGCCGTGCCGTCCCCACAGACTGAAGACGAGCAGCAGTCGGCGGCCGACCGGTTCGAAGCGCAACTACGTGACAACCAGACCAAGGAAACCGCCGAAGGCGTTCTGGGCGCGCTCCGCTTCTGGGAACAACAGGGCGGCCACCTCGCCTACGGCCGGGCGAGCGAGACCAGCTGCTTCCCCACGGCGCGGTTCGGCGGCACGCTCGACACCCGAGCGCTGTGGCCACTGGGGATCTACCCGGTCTCCGGGACGGTCGAAGTCGTCTTCCAGTATCTGAAGCGGCGCCCCCCGTTCGACGACGAGCCGCTGCGGCGCGAGTTGATGACCCGGCTGAACGGCATCGAGGGCATCGACCTGGCAGAGGCCAAGCTCGATCTGCGTCCGTCCTTCCCCGTGGAGGTCTTCGCCGTGCACAGCGAGGAGATCTGCGCGGTGCTGGAGTGGTTCGCGCACACGGCCGCCCTCGCGGAGGCCCGCCGCATGCTGGACGAGGACCCCGGCACTCTCTGACGCCCCGCATCCATCGCGCGCGTGGGGCTCAGGGGACTCCCCGGGGCCTCACGCAGGTCAGACTCGCTCGGCGCTACGGGCGCGGGCCGGTGACCGGTGCCAGGAACGGGCTCGGTTCGCCGTGCCAGGACACCCGCAGTGCCTCCCGCGCCCGCGTGCATGCCACGAACAGCAGGCTCAACTCGCTGTTCAGATCCTCCTGGTGCTGCTGTGCGTCGACATCCACCGGAGTGACCGCGGCCTTCATCGGAACCGTGCCCTCGTTCACTCCGGCCACGGCCATGCAGCGGAACTCCAGCCCCTTCATCCGGTGCATGGTCCCGATCCGCACTCCCGGGCCGCCACGCCCGGCGCCCAGTACACACGCCGCGACCCCCGACCGTTCCAGGGCCTGCGCGATGTCCCGGCCGAACTGGACGAACCGCACCGCCACCCCGATATGTTCCGCCTCTACGCCCGAGGCGATCCACTTCTCCACCCGGGTCACCAGTGCCGCGGTCTCCTCGGCCTTGGCCGCGTGAGGGGATGTTTCCGGCCGTTCGCCGTGCATCGTGGAACGGTAACCGGCCAGGGACTCCTTTGCCCCGTCCATGTCGTCTGGCTCCTCGCCGGTCAGCAGCGAGGCGGACCAGGCGAGGATCTCCTGCGTGGTGCGGTAATTGACCCGCAGCCGGTGTGAGCGCCCGACCACCTGGATGCCGAGCGAGCGCAGCGAGACGCGGTTGCCGTAGATGCGCTGATAGGTGTCCCCGGCGAGGAACAGGTCGTCGGGGCCGGGTGACACCAGGGACCGGAGAAACCGCCACTGCGCCGGGTGCAGGTCCTGCGCCTCGTCGACCACCACATGCCGGAACGGCCGCTCCTCGCGCCCGTCCGTGACCCGCGCCGCCTCCGCACACACCTGGAGGAACGTCCACTCACCTGCCTGCCGCAGCTGCTCCTCGAACGCGGCGACCGCCCGCCACACCTGGAGCCGCTTCAGCGGCCCCAGCGCACTGCCCCGGCCGGTCCGCGGCGCCTTCAGGTATTCCTCCGGTGTGGTGAGGGCCTGGGCGAGGACTACGTGCCGCCACTCCTGGTCCAGGAACACATCCGTGAAGTCGGCCTCCACCCTGCGGGCGATCCGCGCCCATCGGGCCGTGATCTCCTTCTGGTCGAAGACCAGCTTCAGCGGGGCGCCGCCACGCTCCGCCCGCACTGTCTCGTTGGCCAGCGCGTCGACGTTCACCACTCGGATCTTCGCGCGCACCGCCGGGTCCGTGACCAGCAGTGCCAGGCAGCGCTCCAGCTCCGCGGCGAGGTCCTTGGTGTACGTGGTGAGCAGCACGCACCCGTCGGGCGCGTCGGCGGGCAGCCGCCGCGCCAGGTGGTACGCCCGGTGCAGGCCGACTACCGTCTTGCCGGTGCCCGGCCCGCCCGTGACGCGAGCGGGCCCGGCATAGCTCTCCTGGTACGCGACCCGGTACTGGCTCGGGTGCAGGAAGACCCGCCAGGCGTCGAAGGGCCGCTCCAGGATCTCCTGCAGCTCCTCGGTCCCGGAAACCAGGGCGACCCGGCCGCGTGATCGGGCCATGGCGATGGCAAGCTCGTCCCCCTCGGAGGAGTCGGCCGACCGCGGTGCGGCCCGGGCGTACGCCTGGACGATCTCCCGGTCGATCTCGGCCGGTTCCATCCCGGTGGCGAGCCCCAGGAGCACGTCGTACTGCTGCTCGGGCAGCACCTTGTGCAAGGCCTCCAGGTGCGTCTCGTCCGGCACCAGCCGGATGATCGGCAGGATTTCCTCGTCCACTCCCAGGCTGCGCAGCACCTTGTCCGGGTACTCCGAGGTGGGGAAGAGCCGGGAGGGCTCCTCGGCCGCCCGGGCCCGGAGCCCGGCCGTGGCCCGCTCCAGGCCGACGTCGTTGCGGATCTCGATGCCCTGTGTCGCCCCGTTCACCGAGGCCCGGTGCTTGGCGGCCCAGTCGTTGGCCTTGTCGTGGGGGAGCACCTTCAGCAGCAGGTAGCTGTCACCCGACTCGGCCTTGAGGACGACGCCTCGCCAGAAGTCGTTGATGCGGATGGTCCGCAGCCGCGGATCCTTCTGGTGCGTGAGCTTCTCCAGGTGCAGCCCGGCGTGTGTGGCCGTCGCGAACTTCTCGAACACCTCGAAGACGCGTTTCTGGACGGGCTTCTCCAGTGCCGCGAACTCCATTAGGAAGTCCCGGTGCATACCCAGCGTCGCCATCCCCGTCCCCCTCCGGCTGCCCCTCCCAGGACTACGATCACTCTACTGACCATCACCGGCCGGGGAGAGAGCGTGCACGACATCCGTCGGGGAGCCGTGCTCGGCGACCGCTACGAACTGCAACAGCCGCTCGGCCGGGGCAGTATGGGGCAGGTCTGGCGCGGACGCGACCTGCATCTGGGGCGTCCGGTCGCGGTCAAGACGGTCGCCGCGGAACTCCTCTCGGAGGCCGAGGACCGCGAACGGGTGCGACGGCGCTTCGTACGGGAGGCGAAGGCCGCGGCGACGCTCGACAGCGCCAACATCGCCACCGTCTACGACGCATCCGTCACCGGCGACACGCATTGGCTCGTGATGCAGCTCGTCGACGGGGCGACGCTCGGCACGGTCCTCGACGAGCGGGAACGACTCGACGTGGCCTCCGCCGCGGCCGTCGCCGCCCAGATCTGCTCCGGCCTCGCCGCCGCGCACGCCGCCGGTCTCGTCCACCGCGACCTGAAGCCCGAGAACGTAATGGTCCGCCGCGACGGCGTGGTGAAGATCCTTGACTTCGGCCTGGTGAAGCTGATGGCGGACGACGGTCCGAGGCTGACCGCGACCGGTGAGCAGCCCGGCAACCTCCTCTACGCATCGCCCGAGCTGCTGTCCGGGGATCCGGACCTCGACGGACGCAGTGACCTGTACAGCGTCGGCTGCCTGCTGCACCACATGCTCGCCGGAGCCCCGCCCTTCCCCCGCGACCGGCCGATGGCCGTCCTGCGCGGGCACCTGCACGACACACCGCCCGGCCTCGCCGAAGCAGGCGTGCCGGTACCGGACGCTCTCCAGGACTTGGTCCTCGCCCTGCTGGCCAAGGACCGTGAGGACCGGCCCGCCTCGGCCGCCGAGGTGTACGGCGCGCTCGGACCGTGGCTGCCCGCCGCCCGGCCGGGACCCGACACTCTGCGCGGCTTCGGCCCCGAGGACCCGCGCCGTCCGTTTGTGCTCCCGCAGGGCCCGTACCCGGTGTGACGACCCGGTCACCGGCGGGGTGAGAATATGCCGTACGGGTGACCGCGCAAGCCGAGCAGGGGGCCGAGTACGGCGTGACACGACGGATCAAGGACCACTACGAGTTGGCGGACCGCCTCGGCCGCGGCGGCATGGGCGAGGTGTGGGTGGCCCGGGACCTACGGCTGGACCGACCCGTGGCGGTCAAGTTCCTGTCGGCGGGCGGTCACGGCTCCGATCTCGACCGCATGGAGCAGCGGTTTATGCGTGAGGCCCGGCTCACCGCCCGGATCGGGCACCGGAGTGTGCCGGTTGTCCACGAGTGGGGCCGGCTCGACGGGGACGCCGGCGACGGGCTCTACCTCGTCATGGAACTCGTGAACGGCGACACTCTCTCCCGGCTCCTCAAACAGAACGGCCCCTTTTCCGTTCACCTCGCCGCCGCGGTCGCCGTACAGACGGCCGACGCCCTGGCCCACGCCCACCGCATCGGCGTCGTGCACCGGGACCTGAAGCCGTCCAATTTGATGCTCACGCCGGACGGCACGGTGAAGGTGCTCGACTTTGGCATCGCGGCGGTCATGGAGCCCGATCCCGACGAGCCCCGGCTCACCCGTACCCAGGAAGTGCTCGGCACGCCGGGGTTCATCTCGCCGGAGCAGGCGGACGGCGGGCGCGCGACGGAGCGGAGCGACCTGTACGCCCTGGGCTGTGTGCTGTACGAGATCCTGGCGGGCCGGCCGCCCTTCACTGCGGGGACCGCCGTGGCGCTCCTCTACCGGCACGCGTACGAGGAGCCGCCCCCACTAGGGGATCTCAGGAACGACGTACCCGCGGACTTCACCTCCCTCGTCATGCGTCTGCTGGCCAAGTCCCCCGACGACAGACCCTCGGCGGAGGAGGTCCACGGCACGGCGCGTGCCTGGCTCGCCCAGCCGCCCGACCGGGCCGCCCCCCGGCAACCGTCCGCTGGATCCCGCGCCGTGAGGTCCGCTTCCGCTTCCGTGTCCTCTTCCGCCTCCGCCGGCCCTGCCCCGTCCCGGCGGCCGGTTCCCGTCCCCCGCCCGGCACCCTCCGGACCCTCGGCCGCGCCCGCCGCCGTGCCCCAGGAGGTCCTGGACCAGGCCGCCCGTGGCGACTACGTGGGGGCCGCCGCCGCGCTGGAGCGGCGGCTGCTCGAGGCAGGCCGTCCGCTCGACGACACCGAGTCCGTGCCGACGCGGCTCACCCTGTGCGATCTCCTGCTGAAGGCCGAGGAGTTCAACCGTGCCTACGACGGCTACTTCGCACTCGGCGGCGCGCTCCGGCGCCGTCGACCGGCGACCGACCGGGATGTGCTCGCCTGCCGGTCCGGCGCGGCCACGTGTCTGGCCGAGCTGGGGCGCACCAACGAGGCGCTGCACGAGTTCGAGGGCCTCCTGCCCGTGCAACAGCATGTTTTCGGCGCCGCTGACAGAAGCGTGTTCGACACCAGGTTCCGGATCGGCTCGCTCGTGGCCCGGACGGGGAAGCTGCGCGAGGCCCGTGACCAGCTCACCGCCCTGGGGCACGAGCAGCAGCGAATTCTCCCGGTCAACGACGAACGGCACGTGCGGACGGATAGCCTGATTGCCCGCCTTGACCGAATGCTGGCAAAATCTTGAGAGCGTGCGTGAACTCTGTTCACAGAGTCGCTGCTGGTGTTAGCTTACTGCCGGGGACCGGGTGGACACCCCGTCTTGCGTAGGATTCAGGCCGTATGCCAGGCCACAGGGGAGGCGGATCACCGATGACGCAGACAGCTCACCGGGAGCGGAGCGCGGCAGCTCCGCAGGAGCGACTGCCCGGGGACGGTGAGCTCGTCGAGGTGCGAGGCCAGAGCTGGGTCGTCGCCCGTGTGGAGCCCGCCCCGCCCACCAGCGGTCGCGCCGCCACGCTCGTCCACCTCCAGTCCGTCGCTGACGGCCGGTTCGGCGACACCCTCTCTGTCATATGGGAGGTCGAGCCCGGCAGGCGCATCCTCGACCGCGGCTCCCTGCCCGATGCGTCGACCGGCCAGTACGACCCGCCGTCCCGCCTCGCCGCGTTCCTCGACGCCGTCCGCTGGTCGGCCGTCGCCTCCGCCGACGTCAAGACCCTCCAAGCGCCGTTCCGCTCCGGTGTCGCCGTCGAGCCCTACCAGCTCGAACCCGTCTCGCGTGCTGTCGGCGCCCCCCGCGTCAACCTCCTACTCGCCGACGACGTGGGCCTCGGCAAGACCATTGAGGCCGGTCTCGTCGTCCAGGAGCTACTACTGCGCGGCCGGGCCCGCCGCGTCATGGTGATCTGCCCGGCGGGCCTCACTTTGAAGTGGCGTGACGAGCTCGCTGAGAAGTTCGGCCTGGACTTCACGATCGTCGACGCCGAGCACTGCGCCCGGCTGCGCCGCACCCACGGCACCGCGGCCAACCCGTTCCGCGTCCACCCGCTCACCATCGTCTCCCTGCCGTGGCTGCGCGGCACCAAGGCGCAGCGCCTGCTCGACGAGGTCGTCCCGCCCCGCCAGGAGACGAAGGACGACGGGACCGAGCGCCGCTTCTTCGACCTGCTCGTCCTCGACGAGGCCCACCATGTGGCGCCCGCCGCGCCCAAGCAGGTGTACGCCGTCGACTCCCAGCAGACCAAGCTGATCCGGCGCCTCGTCCCGCACTTCGAGCACCGGCTCTTCCTCTCCGCCACCCCGCACAACGGCTACCCCGAGTCGTACACCGCGCTGCTGGAGCTCATCGACAACCAGAAGTTCGCCCGCGGCGTGGACCCCGACGAGCAGGCCCGCAAGGAGACCGTCGTCCGCCGCCTGAAGTCCACCATTACCAACCCCGACGGTTCCCCCCGCTTCCGCACCCGCCAGGACCCCCGCGAACTCCCCGTCGAGTACACCGACACCGAGCGCGAGATCCACGGCCTGCTGAGCAGCTTCTCCGACCTGCGCCGCAGGCGGATGACCCCGAAGGCCCGCGGCGGCCGCCGCGCCGCCGACCTCGTCACCCTCCTGCTGAAGAAGCGGCTGTTCTCCTCCCCGGCCGCCTTCCTGCACACCGTGCAGGTCTACCTCTCCCACCTGGACGACACGCGGACCCGTTCCCGCTCGGCCGCCGCCGAAGTCCCAGAGTGGCTTGAGGACTTCCCCGAACTCGTCGCCGAACTCGACGACCTGGGCCTGGCGGAGGCCGAGGACGACGCCCTCACCCGCTCCACCAGCCTCACCCCGCAGGAGGACGGCGAGGAGCTGACCCTGCTCCAGCAGATGGAGCGCTGGGCACTCACCCACGAGGCTGCCGCCGACTCCAAGGCCGACGCACTCATCCGGGAACTGAAGGCCATCTGCCGCCCCGACGGCCAGTTCTGGACCAACGAACGCGTCGTCGTCTTCACCGAGTACCGCGACACCCAGAAGTGGCTGTTCAACCTGCTCCAGCAGCAGGAACTCACCGACGGCGGCCGCGTCGCCATCCTGCACGGCGGCCTCAACACCGACGACCGCGAGCAGATCCGCCTCGGCTTCCAGGCCCACCCCGCCAGCGACGAGGGCAAGGTCCGCATCCTGCTGGCCACCGACGCCGCCAGCGAGGGCATCGACCTCCAGAACCACTGCCACCGCCTGTTCAACTACGACATCCCCTTCAACCCCAACAAACTCGAACAGCGCATCGGCCGTATCGACCGCTGGGGCCAGAAGAAGGACCCGGAGATCACCCACTTCATCGGCGCCGGCTGGGAGAAGGCCGCCGCCGGCTCCTACGAGGCCGACCTGGAGTTCCTCTCCCGCATCGCCCGCAAGATCGCCCGTACCCAAGCCGACCTGGGCTCCGTCAACGCTGTCATCGCCGACGCCGTTCAGCGCCGCATGACGGGCGACACCACCCCCGTCGACATCGACAACGCCAAGCCGAAGCAGATCGCCGGCCGCCGCACCGGCGGCACCGTGGCCTCCGAGCAGAACGTCACGGCCCAGGCCAAGCGCCTCGCCGAGCAGTACCAGGAGACCGTCGACACCCTCGGCCTCACCCCCTCCAACATCAAACGGGTCGTCGACACCGCGCTCGCCCTGGACCACCAGCAGCCCCTCACCCCGTACTACAGCGAGGACCTGGAAGGTCTCTGGACGGTCCCGCCGCTCTCCGGCACCTGGGAACGCGCCACCCGCGGCCTCGCACACAAGCTCCGCCCCGCCGAGCAGCGCCCCGTCACCTTCGACCCGGGGGTTGCTGCCCTCGGCCGCGACGACGTGGTCCTCACCCACCTCAAGCACCCGCTCGTTGCCCTCTCCACCCGCCTGCTCACCGCCGCCGTGTGGAACGCCGACACCGTCGGCCTGCACCGCGTCACCGCCGTGGTCACCGACGACCCCGCCGTCGAGACCGCACTCGTCTCCGCCTACGCCCGGTACGTCCTCGTCGGCGCCGACGGCACCCGCCTGCACGAGGAGATCCTGTACGCGGGCGGCTGGTTCGGCGACACCGGCCGCTTCCGCCGCTGGGAGTCCGTACGCACCCAGGGAGCCGTCCTCGCCCGCGCCCTCACCGACGGCGCCGAGGCAGCCCCCGACCTGCGGCACGCCTTCACCGAGGCCTGGCCCCGGCTGGAGAAGCCCCTCTACGACTCCCTCGCCGCCCGCGCCCGCGAACGCGGCACCTCCCTCGAATCGGCGCTGGCCGCCCGCCGCACGGAGGAGGAGAACCGCATCCAGGCCACCCTGGACCGCTTCGAAGCCACCCTGCGCGCCAAGCTCAAAGAAGAGGGCGACGACGACAACGAGCAGATCGCCCTCTTCGGCACCCGCGAGGTCACCACCGTCGAACAGCGCCAGTACCGCGAGGACCGGGAACGCTGGCAGGCCCGCATCGAAGGCCTCGCCACCGAACGCGAGCGCGAACTCGCCGCCATCGCAGCCCGCTACCACGAACCGCGTTCCCACCTCTTCCCCGTCGCAGTCGTCCTCGTGATCCCCGCAAAGGAAGCCAGCCGATGAGCCGCCCTGCCGCCACTTCCTTCCGTGGCTCCTCCCGCGGAGTCGCCGCCGCCAGGGCCAAGGCCATGGACGGCCGGGGCCAGCACCAGGAATGGCTCGACCTCACAGAGGTCTCCGGCCCCTTCCTGACGATGCCCGTCCTGCTCCAGGCCTGGCCCCAGCTCGACGCCCTCGACAAGGACCAGCGCACCCGACTGCGCGCCCGCCACGCCGACTGGCAGGCCGACACCACCGCCGACCGTGACGAGTGGACCGCCTACATCCTGCGCTCCCTGCTGGAGTGGGGCGACGCGCTCGCTCTGCGCCAGGGCCAGGACGAGGACCTCGCCCTGGACCGCCTCACCCTCGACGTTCCGGAGCACGGCGCCCGCGTCCGCGCCGACTTCGCCCTGACCGAGCCCGGCACCGACCTCGCCGCCGAACCGGACACCGAGTCCGCCACCAAGCGCGTACGCCTGCTCGGCATGACCGTCCCCAGCGGCACCGCACCCACCGCCCGGCCCAACTGGGGCGACGACTGGGCCGCCAGCCCCGCCGACCGCCTCGCCCGGTTGCTGCGCCACCACGACGTACCCCTCGGCCTGGTCACCGACGGCCGCTGGTGGTGCCTGGTCTGGGCACCTGTCGGCGGCGTCACGACCACCGCTGTCTTCGACGCCATCGACTGGAACGCGGCAGCCGAACGCAACGTCGTTCGCGCCTTCGTCTCCCTGCTCCGCCGCCGCCGGTTCTTCGAGTACGCGGAGTCCGAGACCCTGGTCGGACTGCTGAAGAAGAGCCTCGACGCGGGCGACGAGGTTACCGAGGCGCTGGGCATCCAGGTCCGGCAGGCGGTTGAGCTGCTCGTGGACGCCATCGGACGGGCCGACGCCCGGGCCATGGAACACGGCGTCCCAGGCCTGCGCGCGAGCGGCGTCGGGGCGAGCGAGGTCTACCGGGGCGCGGTCGCGGTCATGATGCGCGTCGTCTTCCTCCTCTTCGCCGAGGAGCGCGGCCTGCTGCCCGCCGACAACGAGGTCTACGCCCGGTCCTACTCCGCCCGCTTCCTGCGCGCGGAGCTGAAGTCCCGCGCCGACGCCGAGGGCGAACCGGCTCTGGAGCACACCACCGCCGCCTGGCACCGCCTCATCGCCCTCTTCCACGCCGTGCACGGTGGCGTCAGCCACCCGGAGTTCGAACTCCCCGCGTACGACGGCTCGATCTTCGACCCTGACACCTACTCCTGGCTGGAGCAGAGCTCCCCGCTCCTGCCGATCGACGACCGCACCGTGCTGCACATGCTCCAGTCCGTGCAGGAGGTTCGCGTCGGCACGGGCAAGCTGAAGGAGACCCGCACGCTGAGCTTCCGCGCGCTGGGCGTGGAAGAGATCGGCTACGTGTACGAGGGCCTGCTCTCGTACGACGGCCGGCGTGCTGTCGAGACGATGGTGGGCCTCATCGGCCCGGATGGCGTGGAACACGAGGTGCCGCTGCGGGACTTGGAGTCCCTGGCGGCGTCGGTCAAGGACGTCAAGTCCCTCGCGAAGAAGGTCTACGAGAAGTGGAAGGACCCCAAGCCACCAGCGAGCGCGGCGAGGCTGGAGAAGTTGCTCGCTCCGGCGAAGGACGAGGCCACCGTCCTGGAGACCCGCCGCCTGCTGCTCGCGGCCTGCCGCGACGCGGACCTGACGGAACGGCTGCTGCCGTTCTTCGGCATCGTCAGGCGGGATCTGCGGGAACTGCCGGTGGTCATCCCGGCGGGCGCGTTGTTCGTGACGGAGTCCTCGCTGAGGAAGAACACGGGCACGCACTACACGCCGCGCCGGTTGGCGGAGGAAGTTGTGCTGCACGCGCTGGAGCCGCTGGTGTACGAGCCGGGGCCGCTCCAGACGGCAGACAGGGATGCATGGGTGCCGAAGACGGCCGAGCAGATCCTTGAACTGAAGGTCGCCGATATTGCGATGGGCTCGGCGGCGTTTTTGGTGGCTGCTTGCCGGTACTTGGCGGATCGGCTCATTGAGGCGTGGGAGCGGGAAGGCCGCGAGGAGGCGGTCAAGTACCGCGCGGGAAGGGCTGTTGACGGGGTAACAGCGGCGGACGCGGAGTCCGACCCGGTGGTGATCGAGGCCCGGCGTCAGGTGATTGAGCACTGCCTGTATGGGGTGGACATCAACCCGATGGCGGTTGAGATGGCCAAGCTCTCGCTGTGGCTGGTCTCCATGGACCCGACGCGCCCGTTCACGTTCCTGGACGACCGGCTGGTGGCGGGGGACTCGCTGTTGGGGGTCACTTCGCTGGAGCAGTTGAAGGCTGTCCACTTGGACTTGGCGAAGGGTGACTTGCTCGGTGCCGACGCGGATACGGAGAGCCTCGTCGCTGCGGTCATCGCCGAAAGGCACGCCATCACGGAGATAAAGGGTGACGGCATCGAGGCCCTGGGCCAGAAGCGCGAACACCTGCGGGAGGTAAGGGAGAAGACGGCTCGGCTCAGGCTGGTGGGGGACCTCATCGCGGGGGCGGCGCTTGCTACGTGCGCCTCGGGGAGGGTGCCCTGGTACGAGGAGGAGGGCGGCGAACGGCTTCGCGACCTGTTCCCCTCGGCGGCACGTGTGGCGCGGGAAATCGTGCGGGGCTTTGTGGCGGACGACTCGATCGCAGTGGTGGAGGCTCGGCAACAAGCTGGGGAGTGGCTAGCGAGCGAGCTGCCGGAGGAGAGCTTGGAGCGGGTGCCGCTGCACTGGCCTCTGGAGTTCCCGGAAGTTTTTGTGGAGAGGGGTGGGTTTGATGCCGTTGTGGGGAATCCACCGTTTCTGGGCGGAAAGAAACTGCGTGGAGCATTCGGCGAAGCGTATAGAGAGCACCTGGTTGATCACATTGCACTCGGCAAGCGTGGTAGCGCTGATTTGGTGGCCTACTTCGCTCTGCGCGCACACAAACTACTCAATGGTGGCGGGCAAGCAGGGATCATCGCCACCAATTCACTGGCTCAGGCTGTCACGCGAGAGGTTGGACTGGAGCAGCTCGTAGATGCTGGAGTGAAGATTCGACGTGCAGTTAGAAGCGCGCGCTGGCCGTCAAAATCTGCCCAGTTGGAATACTGTGCCGTTTGGGCCACAGTCGGCCCAGTTGAAGATCAGGCAATTACAGTGCTGGACGGCATCATCGCTCCTCATGGGATTTCGTCATCCCTGAAGCCGGGCACGCGTCAGGCCTCCTGGGCGGAGGAGCTGGCCGGGAATGCTGGTCTTTCATACCAGGGATCTAATGTGCTGGGGATGGGCTTCACCCTCTCGAAAGCAGATGCCGAGTCGTGGATCGCCGAAGATTCTAAGTACTCGGAAATTCTATTTCCTTTCCTCAATGGTCAAGATGTAAATCAGCGGCTCCTTCACGAGACCGATCGGTGGATCATTAACTTCCATGACTGGGACCTCTCTAGGGCAAAGGAATATGGAAAGGCGTTTGATCGGGTCGCGCAGCTTGTTGAACCGGAGCGAAGGAAAAGCAATCGCGATGTCTATCGAGCAAGATGGTGGCAATATGCGGAAAGGCAGCCATCTCTGATTGCCGCGATTTCAGGCTTGAGTCGGTGCATCGTGATTGCGTTCAGCAGTCCCACGCAGATTCCTGTCATGTTGCAAAAACAGGCAGTGTTTTCTCACGCACTCGTAGTCCTTACGAGTGACGACTATGCACAGCTCGCTTTCAGGTCAAGCGAAGTACAATACTTGTGGACGTCAGACCGATGCTCAACAATCAAGTCAGATCTGCGCTTTACTCCAACTGCAGCTGTCAGGCCGCTGGTGCAGCCAGAAATGACACAGCAGCTCAGAGGTTTGGGTAAGAACCTTGATGAATATCGTCGGGATCTAATGCTTCGCCTCGATATATCCCTCACCGACACGTACAACCTAGTGCATGATCCTGCCTGCCAGGACGCAGGAATTGTTGAGCTTCGCCGGATCCACGAGGAGATCGATAGGGCCACCGTAGATGCGTACGGCTGGCATGACCTGCTGGATGGGACCGGCCATACCCAGCCCGCCGATCCCACCCACGAAACCTTCCCGCTCGACCACGGCTTCCACGAGACCGACCAGGGCACCCGCTACACGATCGGACTGCTCGCCCGCATCGAAATCATTGACCGGCTCCGCCAGTTGAACCACCAGGCGTACGCCGACGAGGTCTTCCTCGGCCTGCACAAGAAGCCCAAGACGTACCCCGATATGCCTTCGCCCTCTGCGAAGGCCCGCCGAAAAAAAGCAGAGCAGAAGTCGGCCTCCGCCGGATTCGATGACGGCGGGCTGTTCGCACCCGATGACGCTCTTTTCTGACAACTGACGCCCGTAAGCGGTGTCTACCGCCGGTCGTACCGTATCGGCGCGGCCTGACGCGGACACCGCGTGATCGAAGCGCTGCACTGTGGGGGGCCATGGAAATCAGCACGGCTGCACCATTCGTATCTCAGAGGAGAGACGCGCAGGGGAGGGGACGGAAGTGAACCGCTGGGTGGGAATCGTGTCGCTTCGCGATGCTCCCATGGTGACGCCGGTCCACCGGATCGCTTTAGCCATCGAGGCCGCCAACCGCCGCCGTTCGTATGTTTTCGACGGACGGGACGTACCCTATTCCCGCATACGCTCGGAGATCCGGAGCGTCGCACGGCGCTACGCCTTTCTCCAGGATTGGGAGCGTTGGAATGTGGCCACCGATGCGGTGCGGTGGTTCCACGACGGGGCGGTCTCTCCGCGCGCTCTGCCGGCGTGGCTGTCTGAAGATCTTCGACCGCGTCTGCGGCCCAGGAAACATGCTCCGGTCACCAGTGCGCCCCCGCCCCAGCGCGCTTCAAGCGCTCCTGTGCGCCGACGTACTGCTCCCGCCCTCCGCAGGCCGCAGCGTGAGGCACCTCGACCTGCGCCGAGTGCCCGTCCCCCACGGGACCTGCGCAGCATCGACGTCGTCCGGCGCCCTCTGCGTGAACTGCCGCAGGAGTGCAAGCCCATTCCGCTGAGCGCCGAGCTTGCGGACACACTGCGTCGGCACGGGATCGACGCACGCGAGGACAGTGCGTTGGCTCGCTGGCTCGCCCTCGCTTCGTGCCACAGCAGCTACTTCTACGAAAACCCGCACCTTTTCCCGGACATGAGCGATGAGACGCTGACCATGCTAGGAAAGGTCGGCGCAGCAGCAGCCGACGTGATGATTGCGGATGACTACACGAGCAAGTTCGCTCCTGATGAGCTGGGGCTTCAGAACAAGGCCATCGTCACTCTCCGCTCCCTGGTCAGGAACGAACTCGGTTCGTGGATCGCCAAGACGAAGGCCGTCCTGCTCGGACTGGGCGAGGCACAGGGAAAGGCCGCATCCGTTTCCCAGTACGTGGCGTACCAGGTGATCGGTGTGCTGGTTCTTCACGGGCACTTCGACGCGGCTCGCTTGCTGCTGCGGGCCGTGTGCCCGTCACTCCTCGACCCGCCTGCGGTCAATGCCCTGGACCCGATGACTGCGCTCCACAAGTACGTTCCCGCCCAGGAGATGCGCTGGACGTACGTCGCCGACGGTCCGCAGCACGACCAATCCTTCACCGCCACGGCCGTTGATGCCCGTGGGCGCCGGGCACGGGGCGTGGCCGCTTCCAAGAAGAAGGCCCGGAGCGCTGCCGCGGAGAGCTTCCTCGACATGTACGAGCCCCAGTGGCGCGACTCCTCCGCAGAGGGTTCCGTGCGCCAGCCGAATCCCTCCACCTACCGGTCCGCCGACAGGGAGCATGACGAGGCGGTGGCCGATCTCGAGACGATGTTCGAGCTTCCGTCGGCAAGCCGTCCCTGGCTGGCCCAAGCCCTCACCCACTCCTCGTACGCCTACGAGCACAAGGCCGAGGTCGAGGCGGCCCGCCAGCGGGACAACGCGCTCCTGGCCAACTATGGCTCATTCGTCTTCAATTTCCTTGCGGCCGAAGCGAGAGCCCGTGCTGTCCTCAGCCGGACGCTCAGCCCCGAGGATGACGAAGCTCGGATCGTCACACCGGCGAACGCCGATTGCAGGGCACTGGGACAGGCCCTGTTCCTGCGCACGGGATACCTGCTTGGCCGGGGAGAAACCTCAGGGGTAGCGGCTGAGAGCGTCGAGAACCCTGCACAGGCGGTGGCTGCCGTGGCTTGGCGGACGCACGGCTCCCGCATGCTCCTGCGGCGTCCGGAGGTCCTGGACCATTGGCTGGGCGCGCTCGACAACGCACAAGATCCGCATACCCAGCTTCAGGCTCTCTGTTCGGCCTACAGCGTCCACATCGAGGAGCAGTACAGCGAGACCGGAGCACATCACGAACGTAGCTTCTGGTGCACCTTGATCCTGCGCCAGGGGGACCGCACCTTGCGTTGGCGGGGTGCGGACGGCGGCTCGAACAAGACGCGGGCGAAGCTCCTCGCATCTCAAGAGCTCCTGGACGTCCTCGACGCTTCCCTGTCGGTTGAAGAACTCCAGTGGAGCGCCTCCGAGCGCGAGGTGCTACGTTTCCTGCTGACGGCGCAGATGAGAGCCATGTCTACGCTCAAGGCCCGAACGCGTACGAAGGCCGCAGCCAGAGGCGATCTCGGCGTGGCTTTGTTGACCACGGGGGACATCGACTCCTTCGTCGCGTGGACACGAGAGGTCGAACAGCTCGTCGGCCCGGTGCCTGAGTATGCGCGTGAGGGCATCGCAAGTTTCTACAGATCGGCATTGCGTGACGCGCGCAAGGGAACCGGCTCGGCACTCGCCCGGGCCGAACGGCTGACGGGTGGCGACAGTTCGGCCATCGCGACGACGTTCGCGGCGACGGCCGTACGACGGGCCATGAGCCAGCCGGAGACGGGCACCCTTCGTGATGTCATAGCCCGGTGGTGGCAGGAGCAGGCGCGGGCCACCCCAGTGCGGCTCAACGACGAACTAATGGATGAGGAACCGAACCTTCTGCCAGTGCAGTTGGGCGCGGTACGGGAAGTGCTGAACTGGTGCGGTGAGGCCGCAGCCTCGATCGACGGCCGTATCGACGTCGAGTTCGACGCCCGAGACGGCAAGACCCATCTGTTGGTGGCCATGCCGGGCGTCGATGTGGCCGCAACATGCAGCGCACTGAGTGACGTCCTCACCCGCACGCTTCCCTTCGTCGACTGCATGCCTGACGACGACCGTTTGTTGGTTCGGCTGACAGACATCCCCGGCACCGAGGATCTCGGTTCCTTGGCTCAGCTCGGACTTGAGGAGTACCTGTGGGCGTGAAAAGGGATTATGTGTTCTCAAACGGTATGGATTTTGTTCGTGGTGTCGGCCGATTCTTGATCGGTCTCGAATCCTGGTGTGAGCTTTGATAGTGGAGGTGTGTAATGGGATTTGGGTTTGGTGCGTCTCTAACTCTCGCTCGTGTTACTGGAGTTGCGGGAATCTATGGGGAGACCCCATCGAAGGAGGAATCGCATGGCGATCGGGCAGAATGGAAGCTCGCGGTTCAAGGGCGCCCCGATTTTTTGATTCACGACAGCAGTGTGGCAACGGGGAACGTGACATCGTAACCGCGAAGCCTCCGCAAGTGCCGCCCATGCCCAAGCCGCTTTCCCTCTTGCTCGGTAAACAGCGATCAACCGTGCCGTTCCTGAACAGGGAGGCAGGAGGCGGCATCGGCTGTGTGCTCTGATTGATCCTGGGGCTGAAGCAGGGCCGGTCTCGCTCTATGTGGTGACACACATTGTGCCGACTCTCAAGGAGGTTGGCTGGCTCTGACTTGCCGCCGTCTCAGATCGAAGTGACGCGCGCGTAGTTGGTGAACGCCGTCCACTGGGTGACAGGGAAGCTGAGTATCGGACCTGACTGGTCCTTCGAGTCACGGACGTGGACAGTGCCGGGTGCGACGGCTGCCTCGACGCAGTTCCCGCCCCCTGAGCCGCTGTAGCTGCTCTTGTACCACTTCAGCCCGACCGGCTCGCGTGCGTCAAGCTCTGCCGTCATGCTTCTCCCGCCAAACGCTCGATGAGACGCTCAGACTCTGTGACGTTCAGGGCCTGCGAGCGCAGCTTGCCATACCGAAGGCCGAAGGCGCTCACCTTTGTCGGCTCACTGACCACGACGCCAACCTCTTGTGACTCGACGTAGCCGTAGTGACGGTGCTCCAGAGTTTCGAGGTAGATGAACGCACCGTTGAGCGCTGCGCAGAAGCCCTGGTTCGCGGGCATGACCTGGATCTCGACGTTCGGCATGGCCCCGGCTTGTAGAAGGTGGTCCAGCTGCGGCCGCATGACGTCACTCCCACCGACATGATTGGTGAGCGCGGTTTCACCAATGATGAAGGAGAGCTCCGCCGTCGGAGTGCGCGTCAGCAGCTTCTGCCGATTCAGGCGGGCCTCGGCGTGCTGATCGATTGTCTCAGCGCTCAGCTGCGGACAATGACGAGAGAACAGGGCTCGCGCGTATGTCTCGGTCTGCAACAACCCAGGAATCAGGAGCGGTTCACACTCGAACCGGCTGACCGCCTCCGTCTCGATGAGGGCGAAGTCCTGAAAAAAGGACGGCAACTTGGCCAAGTCCACTTGCTCCTGCAACACCCTCAGCGCCCCACCGGCCTCCAACACCTCCTCTGCCGCCTCCGTGAACTCCGCCTTCGCCGGCCGTCGCCCCTGCTCGATGGAGGCCACCTGCTCGTACGAATAGCCGACCGCTGAGGCGAGTTCCATCTGCGTCAGCTTGGCCCGCTCGCGGAAGAGCTTGACCAGCTTTCCGTAGCCGACCCAGATGGCAGGGCGGTCGTCGTCCCGGTCGCGTCGTCTTGTGTGGCTGTTGTTCGCCATGTGCGTCACGTCCCCACGCTTCGCCGTGCCTTCGCGGACCAACGCGGCTCCCGAGCCGCGGGTCACGGGCCGCGACCCGTACCAATCCGTACCCGACCCGTACAGCGTGGTCAGGTACGCGCCTTCGCCCTGGCCAGCGTATGTGCGTGACAGGACGGTTACGGTGTGAAGCCAGAAATTGATACCCCGGCATGCGCACCCCACACCCAGGCCCCCGCCGCCTCGTACCGCGTGCAGCTCAGCTCGACCCGGCGAGGGGCCCGGCTCGCCCGGCTGCTCGCTGTGCAGCAGCTCGACGACTGGGGGATCCCCCGCGACGGCGGTACGGCGTCCACCGTGGCGGCCGTCGTCGTGGAGTTCGCCGCCAACGCCGCCACGCACGGCCGCACGCCCGGACGGGACTTTGCGCTGCGCCTGACGCTGACGTCGGAGTCGGTGCGCATCGAGGTCACCGACAGCAGGCCGGACAGGCTCCCTCCGGCACCCGGGAGGGTGCCCCAACTGCCGGGACCTGCGGAGGAGTCGGGGCGCGGCCTGCTCCTCGTGGAAGCCCTCGCCGACCGCTGGGGCACGGGACCCCGGAACCCCCACACCAAGACGCTGTGGGCCGAGGTCGACCGGTCGCTCCGTCATGGCTGACGACATCGTGGCGGCCTGTGATGGGAAGGGGAACTGCTGGCTCTGACAACCATGTTGGGCCATGCGCCGCCGCTGCCTATCGTCGGCGGTGGTGGTCCTCGGCTTTCCTGTCCTCCGCACGCGTCTGCCGGATATCGTTCCTGCATGACGTATGGGGGGAACGAGCGCACCGGCGTGTCACCTGATGTCACGCATGACGCCGTGGTCGTGGTGCCGGGAATCATGGGCAGCGCGCTGCGCGACACGACCACCGGGCGCTTGGTGTGGGGCCTGCGTGATCCTCGGTGGCTGGGCGCCTGGCTGCGCGACGACGGTATGCATCCGCTGCACCTGGACGAGGACGAGCGAGCCGGTAAGTACGGCCGGGTGGAAGCCACCGAGTTGCTGCGCTTTCCGCGCTTCCCCGCCTGGGCACCGTCCCTGAAAGGGCTGGAGCCCTACAGCGCCCTGCTCGCCGCCGTCGAGCGGACGGTCGCCGACTCGAAGGCCGTA
The DNA here is from genome assembly GCF_040634475.1 of Streptomyces sp. NPDC007095. Taxonomy (NCBI): domain Bacteria; kingdom Bacillati; phylum Actinomycetota; class Actinomycetes; order Kitasatosporales; family Streptomycetaceae; genus Streptomyces; species Streptomyces sp. NPDC007095. The sequence goes on along the minus strand of NZ_JBEYFS010000008.1, from coordinate 38,485 downwards.
CTCGAGTTCCCGTACGACTGGCGGCTGCCCGTCGCCGTCAACGGAGAACTGCTGGCGGAAGCCGCTCACCGTCATCTGGCTCAGTGGCGCGCCAGTGACGAGCATGATCGGGAACGTCGCCGGCATCCGGACGGGCGGGAGGCCCGCCTGGTGTTCGTCGCCCATTCCATGGGCGGCCTGGTCACCCGGGCCGCCTTCGCCCACGCCGCATCGCAGGGCAGTGACCTGGCCCCCGAGACCAGGGCCGTGGTCACCCTCGGCACGCCGTTCCTCGGCTCGGTCAAGGCCGCAGTCATCCTCAACGGCGACCGCTCCAGCCGGCTGCCCGCCCGGCTGCGACGCCGGATGCAGGCCCTCTCGGCGACACTGCCCGGCGTACACGACCTGCTGCCGGACTACCGCTGCGTCGACGTGGGTGCGGACGTGCACCGCCTCGGTCCGGCCGACGTGGTGGCCGTGGGCGGCGACGCGGAACTCGCCCGTGAAGCCCAACTGTTTCAGCTGCGCATGCGTGAACAGGCGCCCGCGCTCCCAGGACACCGTGCGATCGTCGGTGTCGCGCAGCCGACGGTGCAGAGTCTGCGCCTCGACGCCGGGGTGGTGCACAAGCAGTACGTCGCGTTCGAGCGGAACGGAGACGGCGAACTGGCCCGCGACAGTGACCGCAACCCCATCCGCCGTGACCGGGCAGGCGACGGCACCGTCTACCGGGACGCGGCCCACCTCGCCTCGAACGAGCCCATAGGGCTCCCCTTGCAGCACGGCGGCCTGGCCAAGGACAGCGCCGCCATCGAGTACGTGCGAGCCGTGCTCACCGAGTACGACCACAATCTCGGTCCTGCGCTGGGAGACGGCCTCATCGGCCTGGATGTTCCCGACTACGTTGTGGCGGGCAGCCCTTGGCCGCTGCGGGTGCGTTCCGCGCCGGACTCGGGACGGCCCGCGAGCGCCGGGACCCGGTGCACCGTCCACGACGCGGCAACCGACCGGCAGATCGCGAGGGCGACTCTCCGCCGCAACGACGGTGAGCTCGGCGCTCAAGTCACCCTTCCCGCACCCGGTCTGTACCGGATCAAGGCCAAATCCGGAGGCAACGCACCCGTCACACAGCTCGTTCTGGCAGTCGATCCCGAGGACGACTGAGACGCGACCGATGATGACTGTTTCGGACGGTGGGAATGCCTCGGGGTCGCTGCAGTTCTTTCCCGTCGACATCGGTGTCTACGTTCACCACGACGACCGGGAGACGGAGCCCGAGGTGGCGGCCGTCGCCGCGCTGCTGGAACCGTTCGGCGCCCGCGTCGACCCCTGGCCGGTCCCCGCGGAGGAGCGAGATGTCGGTGCTGTCAGACAACGCCTTGAAGAGTGGTCGGCCCCCCACGTCACCGGTGACACATTTCTGTACTGGGTCGGCCATGGGTGGAGCAACGGGGGCTCCACGACGTTGCTCGCCCACGCCCTCAGCCCCGCGGAGCTGACTCAGAACGGCATCGGGCCCGAGGACCTGCTGCAGTCGCTCAAGGCACGGCAGTGTCAGGTCGACGCCGGCTGGGCCATCGTGATCATCGACGCGTGCTCCTCCAGTGACTTCGTGGACCGGATGCAATCCAAGGCCCTGGACGACGGGGAGGCACGCAACTACCTACTGGTCGCGACGGCCGCGGAGGGGAGCACCGCCCTCGGCGCCTTCCGCAGGGTGCTGACCACCGTGCTGACCGGTACATTCCGCACCAGGGACACGATCAGCTTCTACGAACTCGTCGGGGAGCTCCAGCGGAACCTGAACGGCTGTTCCATCCACATGCGTCTGGACGACGGCAGTGCCGCTTTGCACCGCACCTTCCCCACTCTGGCGGGCCGCATGCAGGCCTCCCTGGACACTGTGACCGACATCGAGAAGGTCCTCGACACACTCACGGACGACGAACGTCTCCACTTCGTCCCCAAGGCCAGTGGTGCAGAACTCGGCGAACAGAACTGGTACTTCGAAGGCCGGGAGGACGAGCGCCGCCGGATCCTCGCGTGGCTCGACAGTGCGGAACGGGGCATGCTCGTCGTCACCGGAGCGGCGGGGTCCGGGAAGTCGGCGCTTCTGGGCCATGTCGTGGTGCACTCCCGGCGCAAGGTCGCCGACATCCTGATCGAGCATCAGAAGCTGGTGCCTCTTCCCGAGGGCAGCGTCCCTCCCTACGACGTCTTCGATTCGGTGCTTCACCTGACGGGGGCGACGCCCCGGAGCGTGGTGCAGCGGATCGCCGAATCGGCCGGGCTCGGCACTCCGCCCGACGCGGCGATCGGCGAACAGTGCGCCTGGCTGGTCGATTGCTTTCGCACGGTCGACAGAGGGGTCGGCGGACAGACCCCCAGGGTCGGCGCCGGCGTCCGCTTCACGCTACTGGTCGACGCGCTCGACGAGGCACACCTGCCTCTGCTGATCGCGGAGCGGATACTCAGCCCCCTGGCGGACCTGCCCGGGGTTCGTGTCGTCGTCGGCACACGCCGGTCCACGGCCGAAGGCCCCGATCTGCCGGCATCGGAGGACGCCGACCTCATGGAGGCACTGGGAGCGGATCGGAACGGCAACCGCGAGACACTGAGCGTCACCCGCGACCCCGCGGCCATGCGCCAGTACATACGCAATCGACTGCACGCGGCACGGGCCCGGTTGGGCGTCGAACCTGCGCAGATCGACAGCACCGCGGAAGCCCTCAGCAATCTTGACCAGGAATTCCTCTACGGTCGCCTCGCCGTGCACGAGGTCATCAGCAACCCCGAGCTGGCCGCTGACCCGACCCCCCTCCTCGCCTGCGACCACCGACAGCTCTTCACCCGAGCCGTCGAGCGGCTGAGTGAACAGGCCCCCTGCAATCGCCTCCTGCTCGAAGCGCTCGCCCTGGCGCAAGGGCGCGGCCTGCCCATCGCCGACGGCGTGTGGGCAGGCGTCGCCACGGCCCTCGCCGACAGCCCTGACGTCGCCGTCACCGATGACGACATCACGGAGCTGAGGGACACGGCCGCGCCGTACCTCATGCTGGACACGGAATCGAGCCAGAGCGTGTACCGCCTGGCGCACCGGACCTTCTCCGAGCACTTCACTCGGACGGTTCCGCCTTCGGCGCACGACGACCGGCATCGCCGTATCACCGGGTACCTGGCGGGACCCCCGAACGGCCTGGTCTTGGGCCAACGACCCAACCCCTATGTCGTGCACCATCTGCCCACCCATGCCGGTCTCGCCGGACCGGACGGATGGCAGGTCCTGGCTGACCGCCCCCAACTGCTCGACCGGCTGAGCCCCTCGGCGGTCGTCGCCAGCGTCATGCTCAGAGCCCTCGGGCGGTTCGAGTTGCCTCCGGCGGTGGCGGGGGTCCTGCTCGCGTGGGAGCAGCTCGCCGCCGCGGACCCCCGGGACCGGCGAGGACTGCGGGAGCTGGCGAGCCTTCGCTGCACACCGGAGACCGTCGTGCAGCGCTTCGGCAGAAGGTCTTCCGACCCTGATTCGGCCTGGTCCGTGCGCTGGGGGCAGCTGAAGCGCCACGCACCGCACTTGCGTCTTACCGGACACACAGGCTCGGTGCAGACCGTCGTGTCGTTCAAGGACGCCTCCCAGAGACTGCTGCTGGCGTCGGGCAGTGACGACGGGACAGTGCGGATCTGGGACCCGGCACGGGGGGAAGCCGTGGGGGACCCGGTGACGCTGCACGACGGCGCCGTCCAGTCGATCGCGGCATTCGCGGGCCCGAGGGGGCGGACGCTGCTGGCCACCGGAGGCGCGGACGGCACGGTACGCATCTGGGACCCCGTCAGGGGAGAGACAGTGGGGGAGCCACTGACCGGTCACGACGACTGGGTCCACTCCGTGGCGGCGTTCGAGGACGCCGACGGGCAGACGCTGCTGGCCACGGGAGGAGGAGACGGGACGCTACGCGTCTGGGAGCCGCTGACCGGCAAGGAACTGGCGGTGGGAGGCCTGGACGAGTACGGGACGGACTGGGACCCGGACACCCGCCAGGAGACCGAAGTGCTTGTGGAGACCGGCCACGTCGGCGACGTCTACTCCGTGGTGGCGTTCGCCGGCCCGGACGACCAGAACAGGCACGTGCTCCTGGCCACCGCGGGCAACGACGGGACGGTACGGCTCTGGGACCCGGTCACGGGGGAGGAAACCACCGATCCCCTGACCGGTCACGAAGGAGCCGTCTTCTCCGTCGCGGCGTTCGAGGGGCGGGGAGGACAGACGCTGCTGGCGTCGGGAGGTGAGGACGGGACGGTACGGATCTGGAATCCGGACACCGGCAGACAGACCATGGCGCCTCTCACCGGCCACGAGGAACCGGTCCTCGCGGTGGGAACCCTGGTCGAGGCAGCCGAGGACGGTGCACGGACCCTGCTCGTCACCGCCGGCGCGGACAACAGCGTACGACTGTGGGATCCGGCCGGCGGCCAGCCGGTGACAGCGCCTCTGGCAGGCCACGAGAACTGGGTCAGGGCCGTGTCGCCGGTGCCGCCCCTGTCCGGCGCTTACCCCCTGCTGGCCACCGGCGGCGACGACTACACCCTACGGATCTGGGCACCGCTCAGCGGCCGACCGGCAGGCGTGCCTTTCCACGAACCTGCGACGATCACGCGGACGGTGACGTCCTTCAGCGGCGAGGAGGAACAGACCCTGATCGCCGCCGTGGACGCCGACGCGGTGCTGCGCGTGTTCGACCCGGCCGAGGGCGAGCAGGTCGACGAGCTAGGGACCGAACACGACGGTGACGTCCTCGCGGTGACCGCGATCCGAGTCGTCCAGGACGACGATGAAGGGCTTGTCTTCGCCACGGGTGGTGAGGACGGAGTGGTGCGGTTGTGGGATCCGGGTACCGGCGCGATGACCGGTGAGGTGGTGACGGATCACGCCGGTGGTGTGCGGGCGCTGTCGGCGTTCGTCGGACTCGGTGGGCGGTCGTTTCTGGCCACGGGTGGTGAGGACGGAGTGGTGCGGTTGTGGGATCCGGTTACCGGTGCGAAGACCGGTGAGGTGGTGACGGATCACGCCGGTGGTGTGCGGGCGCTGTCGGCGTTCGTCGGACTCGGTGGGCAGTCCCTCCTCGCCACGTGCGGTGAGGACGGGGTCGTGCGACTGTGGAACGTCATGACCGGCCAGGCGGTGGGGGAGCCGTTCGCCCATCCCGGTGTGACCGCCGTGGAGTCGTGCCGGATCCCGGGCCACGAAGCCATGCTTGCCACGGGTGATGGCGACGGGACCGTCCGGTTCTGGGACTGTGAGACGGGAGCCGAGGCGCTGAGGATTCCCCTGGGGCTTCGCATACACGATGCCGCCCATGTCGACGGAGATCTGGTCCTGGCCACGGCGGAAGGCCTGTTGCAGGTGAGCATCGAAGCGGCGTCCAACCTGGCCGGCAAGTTCTGAGCCGTGCTCGCCGCCCACCCTGGACACTGTCACGCACGACCGTTACGCCAGGGGGGACTACCGCGACAAGGCCGGCCAGGCCTCCTCTTACCCCCGCGAACTCGTCGCGTACGCATCGTCGAACGGTGGCGGAGGCCTGACCGGAGCCCTGCCGGTCAGCCCTGACGACCGTCGAGCCCCCAGTCGAACCGCCAGTGTTTGAATGACGCGTGCTCATGCCGGAAGTTGTCGAGCATGTCCCAGAGTTCGCGTTCCGGGCCCGCCCCAGGCATGAAGTCTTCTGGGCCCACGACCTCGACCATCGTCAGCTCGCCCGTGGCGTACCGCCTGACGACCGAGGTCGCCCGTGGCGACGGGTGGAGCAGGCTCAGGGTGGTCCGGAGCATCTCCGCCGCCCTGCGGGCCGGAGCCCGGAACCGCCCTTCGGGCTCCGATGCCCCGTTACGGTCCTTCGGGTCTTCTTCTTCGTCCTCCTCCTCGTCCCCGTACCCGTAGCCGAACACCACGTGATCGGGCGCGACCAACGAGGCATGGCTGTACGCCGAACCATTCGCGTCTGCTGCACCCGCGGCGTCATAACTGACCCTCATGATCTCCGTGAGGTCGGCCAGCGCCCTCCAGAGGTTCTCGATGTCGGCCGGGAACCGGAACAGCGAGCCTGTGAAGTACAGGTGGGCCTCGTGCCGGCCCCGCAGGGTGAGGACGTGCAAGAGCTCATCGGCCGTCATCCGCTCCTGGGCGCAGATGGTGCGCAGGGTGGCGTCCGCGCCCCGGCGGTCCCGCACCGGGTACACCAGGGCGGCCACCGGGGCCTCGTGTTCGGCGCAGTACGTATCCCGGCCGTAGCCGTCGAAGTCGTCGCACACGTAGCAGAGTTTGTCCTGATCGCCGCCCCGGACGGTCCAGACCGAGCTGCTGTTCTCGTCGGCCGGCCGTGTCCACCCCTGCCGTTCCAGCCACGCGATGACGTCCTGCCTCGGGACCGCCATGAACTGCTTCGCCTGATCCTCGTCCGCACCCATGCCCGGCACAACTTCCTCCGCTTGATCGTGTGTCGAGATGTACTCTCAATGCCGCCTCGGCGCCCGGGAGTTGGGCCCTCGGGGTCGACGCGACGCGCACCAGGGTGGACTCTTGTGTGAACTAAGTCAATCGATTTAGGGGTTCGGTGCGTGAGGGCGAGTGCCAGGGGGCCTGTGTCGCCAGTTCGGCCGGGAAGCGGCGACGGCCGCTCGCCGTGCTGCTCTGGCGACGTCCTCTCCCGGACTCGTCATGAACTTTCTCGCCTGATCATCCATGGTGACCAGCATGGCTTTCTCCGGCCCTTGTACTGTTCGAGTCGTCCCGATCAACACTGCGCGTACGCATGGGAGTTGCAGGGACTCACGCGCGCGGCTGCCGGGGAGCACGCCGGTCGAGCCGGTGCCGCAGTGATCCGCGCGCAACCAATGACCGATGACACCAGTGGGGGAGAAGACATGTCCCGGTTCCGCACCTTACGCAGAGCCTGGTTCGACGAGATCGCGGAAGAACTCGCATGGCTTCTGGAGGATCTGTCGCCCGCCGTGGCGGACGCTGTCCCGAAAGACCTGGGGCCGCGAAATCTCGTCTCCGCGACGGTACTCGCCCGCGTGGCACAGGCGGACACGGAGTGCCAGGAGATCGCCTTCGTCACCGGTGACCTGGTGCGCCTGGCGGGAGCGAAGGGGGTGCGCGCGCCCGAGCGGGTGGAAGAGGTCGAGGAACTGTGGACCGCCCTGCGTGAGCCGACCGTGCCGCTCCTGCGCTCGTGGTGGCGGGAGCCGCTCGGTGAGGGGCTGCTCGCGCATTGGGCGGAGATCCGGGCCGAGGAGGTGGGCTGGACGCGCGTCCATCAGGAGCTGCGGGAGCGCTGGTCGCTGGACAGCGACGGCATCTGGCGGCGCGGTCTGATGCCCGCCGAGGGGCCGGACGGCGACTGGCGCGGCTTATTCGACCATCTGGAGGCCGTCGCCTCGGGTCAGGAAGCGGCGTACGCGCGGATGCTCGTCACCCGGTGGCCGTCGCTGGCCAAGGAGATCGAGGCGTTCGCCTCCGAGAAGGCCGACGAGCTCGCCGCCGTACCCCATCTCGACCTGGTCCACCGGGAGCGGGCGCTCGCGGACGCGCTGACCGCGGTCGCCGCAGGGAACCTGGAGCAAGGCGGCGATGAACTCCCTGCCGACCTGCGTGCCGTCCTGCGGTCCATCCAGGACACCGGAAAGGCGTACCTGGCATGGCTCGACGGGGAGTTCACCGAACGGCTGACTCCGCTGGAGCGGGCGCACCTCGCCCTCGGTGCGGCGGATGCGGCGCGCTGCGAGGCGTATCTGCGGCAGTACGCGGACATCTGGTGCGCCCCGGAGTCCGGGACGCTGCCGACCCCGGTCTTCACCGAGGAGGACTACGCCCCGCTGAAGCCGGCCGAGCGCCCCCGGGCCGTCGCCCCGGAGTGGATGGCGATGGTGGCCAAGGTGTACTCGGAGGACGCCCAGTTCGGCTGGAGCGGCACGGTCGGGTCCCAGCCCTGGTGGCTCTATGTCGCCGAAAGCGGCATCGAGTCGGCCGCCGCCATGAGGTTCAAGCATGACGGGCAGGTCCGGATCGGGCACCGGACGCTCGACGATCCGCACGACATGCTCGTCGGCCTCCCGCCGGACGACCCTCACGCCCAGAACCTGATCATGCGGTTCCGGTACGACGTCGAGGACCCACACGAGATGTGCGAGCTGCTGGTGCTGGCGCGGGCAGGGAGGGCCCGGCTCGGGTTTCTGGTGCGGGACTCGGGCGGCGGGTTCCGGGTGCTGCGGGTCGTCAGCGTGCCCATGCCCACGGCTCTGCGTGAGGCCATGCGCGGCAAGGCGCTGCGGGTGCTGGACGCGATGACGGGGGCCGACCCGCGTAGGCTCGCGGTCCTCATCGCGCCGGAGACGGGCGGGCAGGCGGCTGGGGAGCGGGGGGAGTCCTCGGCCGAGGACGCGGACGATGCGTGGGATGACTCCGTCGACGGTGGGCTGTTCCCCAGAAGCGACACCCTGTTCTGAGGATCTTTTCCAATTCGATTGTGAACTGAGTCAATAATCGACATGCTTCATGTCGGTGTTGCTCCGCACTGCGCGCGGTAGCCTCACCCAGTTGGCTCAGTCATGCCAGAAAGGGCCCGATCACCATGCCGTCCCAGCCCCCCGCCGCACCCGGCGTGCCGCATCCGCTGAACGAGGTGCCGCAGACCTTCCTCCCCGGCGACTCGTACGACGTACGCGACGGGCTGGTGAAGTACATCCGGCGGGACCTCCTCGGCCCCTGGGACGGGGAGACCGAGGAACTGCCGCACCGGTCGGCGGGGCCGCGCGACCGCTACCTCGTGGGCATGCTCGGCCCCCGCCCGGACGGCGGTGACAACGCCCGGCAGATGGCCCGCAGCGCCGCGCAGACCGGCGACGACGAACCCGGCAGCGACGACGGGCAGGGTGCCGAGGGCGGCGAACTGCCCGAGCGCCTCACGCCGCAGGCCGCGGGCCGTATCTGGGCCTCCTCCATGGGGCTGTCCTTCGTGGTTCCGGCGTCGATCGGCACGCTCAGCGTCACCGCTGGCTGGGGGCGGTACTCGCTGACCGACAGGATCGTCGACACCAGCCCGAATCCGGTGCGCGTATGGGGCCGCGAGCCCGTGAAACACCATCCCATCGACATCGAGGTCACCCGGGCCGGCGACCAGCGCCGCGTCCTGGAGGGGGATGACACCCACGGCATCCACCTAGACGTACAGGTCCGTGAACGCCCGGCCGGGGCGGCGGGCGAGGACCTGCGTGTCGTGGAGGTCGCCCTCGTCAACCGGCTCCCCGAGAGCACCGCCGACCGCAGGGACACCCAGTGGCTGTTTCAGACCGGCCTTGAGGTGACTGCATTCCCTGATGACCGGGCGGCCGTTTTCCTGCCCATTGACGACCCGCTGGATCCCAGGTCCGCCGGGGCCTCAGAGGAGCCGGAGGAGCGGCGGCTGCGGCTGCTCTACCGCGACAGCCTCCGCTACACCGTCGGCCGCAACGTCGCCGTCACGGCCGCCGTCCGCCACGGGGAGCGGCGGGCCCACCGGCTGGTCACCACCTGGCTGCCCGAGTACGACGTGCGCGCCACCACCGCCCCCAAGGTCTCCGAACAGCCGCTGCTGGCTGGGCTGGAACTCGGCATGGACGAGCTCGCGGAGCTCGCCGTGCCCGGACGCCGAGCGGAACTGAGCGCCGCCCTGGCTCCGCTCGCCGACGGCTACGGCACCTGGCTCCAGACACAGCGCGAGCAGGCTGTAACCCTCCCCGAGGACCTGCGCAAAGCCGCCGAGGCAGCCATCGACCAGGCCGAGGACGTGTGCCACCGCATCGCCTTCGGCATCGACGTCCTGTCCACCGACGACGACGCGCTCAAAGCGTTCCGGTTCGCCAACCGGGCGATGGCCCTCCAGCGGCGGAACTCCGCCATCGCCGCCCGGCGCGCCGGACACGAGGACGATCCCGCCTCCTACCGGCGGGCCCACCAGGAAGTGGACGAGAAGGGCAAGGAGGCGGCCGCCTGGCGGCCCTTCCAGCTCGCCTTCGTCCTGCTCAACCTCGCCTCGTTGAGCGCGCCAGGCCACCCGCACCGCGGCACCGGGCGCGAGGCCCTCGTCGACCTGCTGTTCTTCCCCACCGGTGGCGGCAAGACCGAGGCCTACCTGGGCCTCGCCGCGTACACCTTCGCCCTGCGCAGGCTCCAGGGCATCGTGGGCAGCGCGGCCGAGGCCCGCGACGGCAGTGCGGGCGTCGCCGTCCTCATGCGCTACACCCTGAGGCTGCTTACGGCCCAGCAGTTCCAGCGGGCAGCCGCCCTGATCAGCGCCTGCGAAGTGCTGCGTCGCGAGGAGTTCGAGCGCGACCGGCGCTGGGGCGCGACCCCGTTCCGTATCGGACTGTGGGTGGGGACCTCGGTGTCCCCCAACTGGTTCGGAGAGGCGCAGGAGCAGATCGCCGGGGCCCGGGAGAGCGCCAACGACAAGCACGCGCGGGTGATCCAGGTCCTCAGCTGCCCCTGGTGCGGGCAGGGCCTGACCGCCCACTCCAACATGGACTACGACCCCGACCGGCGCCGCGTGCTGCTGTACTGCCCGCGCGGCGAGGGCGAGGACCGCTGCCCCTTCTCCCGGCTCGGCTCGCCGGGCGAGGGCATCCCCGTGCTCACCGTCGACGAGGAGATCTACCGCCTCGCACCCGCCATGGTCATCGCGACCGTCGACAAGTTCGCCCAGCTGCCGTGGAACGGTTACGCCGGGCTGCTGTTCGGCCGCGTCACCGAGTGGTGCCCGCGCCACGGCTACCGCCACGACGACCTCGACGAGCGCACCGGCTGCCGCAGCCGCCACACCCGCAAGGGAACGGCTCTTGAGGCGGTGACGGCCCAGCCCGTCACCCGGCTACGGCCCCCGGACCTGATCATCCAGGACGAGCTGCACCTGATCTCCGGCGCGCTCGGCACCACCGTCGGGCTCTTCGAAGCCGCCATCGACCAGCTGTGCAGCTGGTCGTACACCGACGATGGCGGCGCACGACACGACGTCGGCCCGAAGATTGTCGCGTCCACGGCCACCACCAAGCGCGCCGCCGAGCAGGTGCGCGGCGTCTTCGCCCGACAGGTCGCCGTCTTCCCACCACAGGTCCTCGACGTGGGCGACACCTTCTTCTCCCGGCAGGTGGAACTCGCCCGGGACAACCCCGGCCGCCGCTACCTCGGCGTGTGCGCGCACGGGACCCGGCTCAAGGCCGCCGAGATCCGGGTCGCCGAGATCCTGCTGCTCGCCGGACAGGAGCAGTTCGACACCTACGGGGCCGCCGCCGACCCGTACATGACGCTAGTCGGCTACTTCAACGCCACCCGCGAACTCGCCGGCATGCGCCGCTACCTCGACGACGACATTGCCACCCGCGTCCGCGCCAACGGCGGCCGCAAGGGGCACGACACGATCGCGGACCGCATTCCCACCAAGTCCGGGATGCTCACCATCCAGGAACTGACCTCCCGCATCTCCTCGGCAGACATCAGCGCCACCCTCAAGCGGCTGGAGTCCCCCTTCGACCCGGAACGGGACACGTCGAAGCGCCGCAAGGCCTTCGCCGCCGAATACGTGGCGGCCCGGCGGGACAAGCGCGAGCCGCGTGCCCGTATGACGCCCGTGCAGGAGCGGGCCGTGGATGTCGTTCTGGCTACCTCCATGCTCCAGGTCGGCGTCGACGTCTCCCGGTTCGGCCTGATGCTCGTCGTCGGTCAGCCCAAGAACACCGCCGAGTACATCCAGGCGTCCTCCCGCGTCGGCCGGGACGCGCGCCGCCCCGGACTGGTCGTCACCCTCTACAACTGGTCCCGTCCGCGCGACCTGGCGCACTTCGAGGACTTCGCGCACTACCACGCGACCTTCTACCGCCAGGTCGAAGCCCTGTCGGTCACGCCATTCACGCGCCGCGCACTTGATCGGGGCACGGCGCCGACGTACATCGCGGCGCTGCGCCAGGCCGCGTACGAGCACTCCCGCAACACCGACGCCCAGCACGTGGACCTCTACGGCGAACTCGCCCAGCAGGTCGAACAGCGGCTGTTGGAACGGGCGGACCGCGTCGGCGGGCAGCGCGCCCAGGACTACCTGACGGAGCGCATCGAAGCGCTGAAGGACCGATGGGAGGAACGGCGCGAAAGCGGCGGCGTCCTGGGCTACCGCAAGGAGAAGAAGAAGGACACCCTGGTCACCGGGCTTCTTCACCGGGCCGATGGCTCACGCTGGGACGAACTCACCGTGCCCATGTCCATGCGGGAGACCGAGAACGAACTCAACCTGCTGCTGCCGGGCGGCGGCAACTTCGTGGACCAGCCCACCAACGGTGGTCCCGCTTGGCACTTCGGAGCCGCCGGCGGCAAGGACCCCGAGGGCACGGGTGGCGATGGCGGCGCGCAGGTCGACGCCGACGAGTACGGGGACGCTGCCGAGGCGGCAGGAAAGGGACGGCGATGAGCGGCAACTATTACCGGCGGGTGGGCGCGGCACGCCCCAGCCACCTCATGTACACGGCCGGCGTGGGCGCGCTCGTCGACCTGCCCAACTTCTCCGTCCTCGTCAAGGGACTGGAATCCTGGAGCCACACCGGGCTCCTTCCGGACGACTACCTCATCGAGGAACCCCGGCTGCGCACCGCCGTCAACCGGGCCCTCCAGCTCTACGGACGGGCCCAGATCAGCGAACTGCGCTCCGCCCCCTGGATGGAGGGGGCGGACGGCGCTCCCAAGGACTGGGCCGCACAGGGCATCGGTGTCCCCGTCACGCCGTTCCCGCAGTGGCTGCGCTGCACCGCGTGCAACCTCCTCGCCCCCATCGACGCCGACGCCTTCACCTTCCTCAACAACAATCCGCGCACCCCGCACGAGGCGAAGTTCGCACACAGCGACTGCAAGTTCGGCCGGCCGCTCGCCGTGACCGCCCGCTTCACCCTGGTCTGCACGAACGGGCACCTGGACGAATTCCCGTACGCGATGTTCGTCCACCGCGGCAATCTGTGCGCGAAGAGCCCCCGACCGCTGATGCGAATGAAGGACCACGGCGGCAACCAGGCGGCGAACGTCACCCTCGAATGCGTCGCCTGCGGCGAGAAGCGCAACATCCGCGACGCGATGGGGGAGCGGGGCCGCGCCGAGCTGCCCGCCTGCCGCGGCCGCCACCCGCACCTGTCCGCCTTCGAGAGTGACGGCTGCGACCGCGAGGCCACCCTGATGGTGGCGGGCGCCTCCAACCAGTGGTTCCCGATGACGCTCAGCGCCCTCGCCCTGCCGCCGAGCAGGAATCAGGACCTGACCGAACTCGTCGAGGAACGCTGGGTGGAATTGCAGAACGTCACCTCCCGTCCCGTCTACGACGCCCTATCCGCCATGCCGCAGTTCACCTACCTCAAGGAGTACGACCCGGACGCGCTGATCGCCGCCGTCGAGGCCCGCAGGCATGGCGCCACCGGACAGCAGAACCAGGCCACCGAGGTGGCGGCCGACCTGCTCAGCCCCGAATGGGACGTCCTTGCCGCGCCGCACATACCCGACCCCACTGACGACTTCGCGATGGAGAGCGTCACCGTCCCCACGACCCTTGACGGACTGTTCGCGGACGTCCGCCAGGTGCAGCGGCTTCGGGAGGCCCGCGCGCTGGTCGGCTTCACCCGGCTCGATGCCCCCGACCCCGAGTCGGACGAGATCGCCACCCTCGTACGGCTCTCCCGCACCTCACAGAACTGGGTGCCGGCCAGCGAGGTCCGTGGTGAGGGCATCTTCCTGCGGGTGCGCGAGGACCTGATGGCCGAGTGGGAGGACCGGATGCAGAAGTCGCCGCAGATGGCGGCGCACCGGGAAGCCTTCGGCCGGTTCCGCAGCAACCGGAAGTCGGACCGCATCACGGGCCCCTTCGACCCCATGCGCGGCTGGCCCGGCGAACGCTACATAGCTCTGCACACCCTGTCCCACCTGCTGATCCGCACCATCGCCCTCGAATGCGGCTACAGCTCGGCGAGCCTCGGCGAACGTATCTACGCCGGAGACGAGGAGAACACCCGTACCGGCATCCTCATCTACACCGCCGTCCCCGACTCCGAGGGCACCCTGGGCGGGCTCGTCTCGCTCACCGAGGACACCCACTTCGAACGGATCGTGCGCAGGGCCCTGGAGGACGCGGCCCGCTGCTCCTCCGACCCGCTGTGCGCCGAACGGCTGCCGAAGGACCCCGCGGACTACCTGCACGGCGCGGCGTGCCACGTCTGCCTCTTCGTCTCCGAGACGACTTGCGAACGCGGCAACCGCTTCCTGGACCGCCGTTTCCTCGTCCCACTCGGCGACGACACCGATCAGGTGCTGACACCGGTGAACCTGCGGCCGTGAGCCGCCGGGACTTCGAGGCGGCGGCAGAGCAGGCCGTCGTCCTGCTAGGGCCATCCCGGGCCAAGGACCTGGCGGGGGTATTCGCTCGCGGCCGGGGCCTGGAGCATGCACTGCTCCTGGTCCAGGCCCCGGCCGTCGGCGACGCGATCCGGGCGCTGTACGAGGCAGCCCAGAGCAATCACGTCCCGTCGGCCGAGGCCGCCGCCTACCTTCGTGGGTTCGTGGCGGGGTGGTCCCGGCGCAGGGACGAAGCCGAAGTGCGCACGGTGTGGAGCGGACCGGCCACACCGGGCGTGCCGGTACGCGCGACCGCACGCGTCCTTACCGAGGTCGTCGGTGGGGCCCGCTCCGAACTCCTGGCCATGACCTACGCGGCCCGCCGCTACCCCCCACTGATATCCGCCCTGCGTGAAGCCGTCGCGCGCGGCGTCGACGTGCATGTCGTCGTCGAGACCCGGGAAGGCGCGGCCGGACTGCTCGGCGGACCCGAGCCGGCCGCGGCATTCGCCTCGGTGCCTGGCCTGAGACTCTGGCACTGGGCCCCCGCGGCACGCGAGCACGAGCATGCCCGGCAGCACGCCAAACTGGCCGTCGCTGATCGCCGCATCCTGCTGGTGGGCAGCGCCAACCTCACGGAATCCGGGGTACGCAGGAATCTGGAGGCGGGAGTGCTCGTCACAGGCGGCACTGCTCCGCAGAGGGCAGCCGAACACATCCGGGAATTGCAGCGCCGGGGGATTCTGACCCCGCTGCCTTGAGCCGACCACCCTCCGCTGCGCAGTGGTTCCTTCGACGCGGGTGACCCGGTCCGGTGCCGACCGGTGGGACTCTGCATCCACTTGTCGGTCAGCCAGGCTTGACCCCCGCACACCACGCGCGTGGACCTGGCCCGTGACTGACCGGCCGACCGCTCTTGGAACCTGGTGAGCTGGCGGTCAGGCCCTCCGAAGTCGTGGGCCTGTATCCCCGCGGCACCCCTAGGCCGGCGCCGTCGCACGCACGACCAGAGCAAGGCGGAAAAGACCATGCGCGGCATCACCGAGGCGAACCTCAAGACGCTGGCCGGACCCCGTTCCTTTGAGCGCGGGCGCGGATACCTGGATGCGGTGTCCGGGGTCGAGGTCGGTGACGGCTGGGTCACCGCGAGCGTCGGTCTGAAGCAGCGAGCGGCACGTGAGGTGCGCATCGTGCCGATACCGTCTCCGCTGGTGCGGATGCTCCGCGAGCACCTGAAGGAGCTCGACACAGTGAAGGACGGTCGGCTCTCTGCTAGCGAGCGGGGCGACGTCATAGCCGCGTCGTCGTACTCGCGCGCATGGAAGCAGGCTCGGGAGTTGGCGCTCATGCCAGAATAGGTCTCCTCGGTCCTGGCATTCCGGCCGTACGACCTCCTGACCTTGAGCGGTCGGCTCGGGGCGCGGTGACGACGTTGCCGTCGTTCCGTTTCCCCGAGCCGCCGACCCGAACCGGACGTGTGTGTCTCCACGCATCCGGCTCTCCACGTGTATTGCCCTGCGGTCAGTCGGTCCCGGCTGCCGAGTCGATGGTCCACGGAGTCGGGATATGTGCTCCGCGGCAGCGAAAGTGATCGAGCGGGCGAGGACGACCAGGGCTTTGGCGTGGCCACGGCGTTTGACGATGCGCCAGTAGCGGGCGCCGAGGAAGGGCTCGGTGCGGGTGGCGGCGTTGGCGGCCTCGCCGAGGGCGCCTGACGGGTGGCCTCGGAGACGGTGGAGCGGTCTACGGCGAAAAGCTCGGCGAGGACCGCGTGCGGCAACTGGTGGCGCAGATGGACCAGGGTGATCAGCAGCCGGTCAATAAAGACCAGCTTCGGCTTGCGCCCAGCCCCTTCCATCCGTCGGCGCGGGCCACCCCGTGCCGCACGCGGACTGGCGGGCAGCTTCCCACGCTCCGGCGAGGTCGGCGAACAACTCGCCGAAATGTGCGCGGGAGACACCGGACAAGGCAGGATGGGAACAGGCCGCACGGGCTCAGGTCAGCTTTATAACTCACCCAACCCGTGCGGTCCTTCTCATGTCACGGCCCGACCGGGACGATCACTATTTCCCCCAAGGTCGTTACTGATGTCGACCCTGTAGACGATCTTCCCGTCGAACTCCGCGAAACCGAGCGACTTGTAGAAGGCACGCGCGCCGGGGTTGACGCGGTCCGTCATCCACTCGACCCGGCTGCACCCGGGACGCGCTGCAGCGATGGCGCGCAGCTCGTTCATGAGGCGTTCGCCGACTCCTTGCCGGCGGAGCGTGTCACGGACGTACAGCTCCTTGAGGAAGAGGGAGTGGGTCGACCCAGCCGACGGCCACAGGAACGAATACGCGGCGAGCCCGACGATGTTCCCGGCCTCGTCCTCGATGAGCAGGGCGGAGGCGAGCGGGGGTGAGCCGAAGAGGGCTTCCTCGACCTGGTCCTGGCGCTCGTCGAAAGGCTGGATCTCGGCCTGGGTTGTGCCGTAGAACCGCTCGATCTCCTCGATCAGCTCGGCCAGTCCCCGGACATCGCTCTTCTCGGCTGGCCGGATCGTCACGGTCATCGGCGGACAACTCCTGTCGATTGTGAGGTTGTTCATGCTGGCTACGGCGACCCGGCGGCAACAGTCCCCAGCGCCCAGCCGTGCCGTTGTAGAGAACCCTGGACATGCCGAATGAGATACGCCAGGTCCGCGCAGTAGACGGACGGGTTTCGGTACCCGCGTGCCGCGCTGAAACGGTGCGGCAGGTATCCACCGCCGCATATGGTCACCAGCGGACAGCGTTGGCACTCCTCGGCGAGGGCGGCCGTCCCGCTCTCCTGCCGGTGCAGCAGCTTGGGGTGGTGGATGGCCGCGTCGAAGGAGTCGCCGAAGACGTCGAGCCCGAGCCAGGACTCGCCCTCCTCCACCGAGCGCAGGGTGTCCACGCCCTCGACGGAACCGTCGGACTCGATCACGATGCTGGCGGGCGGGGCAAGCCCGAGGGTCTCCACCGCGCCGCGCACGTCGGAGCTGAGCGCCACGATGTCCTCCAGCATGCGCACGCTGTGCTGGTACTGGGGCTGGGCAAGCCAGGCGTCGTAGACGCGGCTCATCCACACTCCGTACTCCGGGACGGCGGGATGATTCCGATCCGGCGGGGCATCGTGGGTCCCGTGCGGCAGCCCGAAGTCGATTACCGGAGGCTCGAACGACGCCAGGTAGTCGTGCACCTCCACGGGATCGTTCGCCAGGTCCACCACGGCGAGGAGCCCAGCGAAGAGCCCAGGCCGGGACCGCAGCAGCTCGATGCCCCGCACTGCCGAGGCCGCGCTCGACCGGGAGGTACGCGTGAGCCGGTGCCGGTCGTTGGCGGCTGGCGGCCCGTCGAGGCTGACGCCCACCGCCACCGCATACTGCTCGAACAGGTCGAGCCACGCCTCCGACACGAGCGTCCCGTTGGTCTGCAGCTCGAAACGGACCTCGACGTCGGGCGGGAGGCCGTCCTTAAGTACGCGGAGAAGCTCCCCCAAGTGCCGGGGTCCGGCGAGCAGTGGCTCGCCACCGTGCAGCACGACGTGGACGGTCCGCAGCCCGTACGTCGCTACGTGCTCGGCGATCCTCCGAGCCGCCGCCTGAGCCACGTCCGTGCTCATCCGCGCGGGCAGGCTCCGCCACGCCTGGTCCTTGGAGTTGAAGACATAGCAGTAGTCGCAATCGATGTTGCATCGATTGGCGACTTTGAGGATGAAGGTGTGGAACGGCGTAGGAGGAGGTGTCGGCGTCATCAAGCAGCAGCGACTACAGCGGCCACGGCCAGATCAGCGAGGCGGCGTGGGCGCCGTCCCCGATGCTGTTCGAGGCGGCCCGCTCAGCCGCCAGACGGCGCTGCACGCGGGCGGCGACACGGTCCAGGACTTCGGGGCGGGGCGCGGACTCCGTGGTGTCTGGACCGGAGGCCGAAGGGGAGAAAACAGTCGTGCTGGGCGGCATTCAACGCTCCTCGTGATGGACGTGCCGGGGACCGGCACGGTGCGACGGTGGTGGTTGAAGCGACAGTTGGCTCGGAACGTAGCAGAGTGGCCACTTACCGCGACATACGGAAACTGGTCACGTATCCGGCTCATCCGGCCTGCGACACCAGGAGCCGTTCGATGTCGTCGGCCAGCGCGCTCACGCCCAACTGCCTGTACATGGTGAGCGCTTCACGCAGCCTGCCCTCGGCCCGGGCGGGGCCGTCGATCACCCGGTCGCAGCGGCCGATTCCCTCCAGTGCCCGTGCCTCCTCCAGCGGGCAGCGGATGCCCCGGGCCAGCCCCAGCGCCTGCTCGAAGCGCCCGCGTCCCGCGGCCGGGTTACCAGAGGTACGCAGCAGCGCTCCCCAGTGGTTCAGCACTCCCGCCTCGCCACATCGATCGCCGAGATCGCGCAGGATCTCCAGGCTCTGCCTGAACGCGTCCACAGCACCGTCCTGCTCACTGGCGATCCCGCGGGCGACCCCCAGCTCGCTCAACGAGGCAGCCTCTCCGCCACGGCTGCCGAGATCGCGATACGCCTCCAGAGCCTCCTCAAGCACACGGATTGCCATCGGCACGTCGCCGGACAGGCGGTCCAGCACCCCGAGATGGCGGATGCTGTTCGCGCGGCCGAAGCGGTCGCCGAGCTCGGTGTAGTGCTCCAGCGCCTGGGTGTGGGCATCGCGAGCACCGTCGGGATCGCCGGTGAGTCGCTGCACCACGCCCAACTCGTTGAGGGCGTACGCCTGGTGGACCCGGTCGTCCAGCGCCTTGTAGATGTTGAACGCTTCACGCTGCTGCTGCGCGGCCAGGGTGTACTCGCCCATCAGGCAGTGCACGATGCCGAGGTCCCGCAGTGAGTTGGCCTCCCCGTACCGGTCGCCGAGCTCACGGTAGATCGACAGTGCTTCGGACTGTGCCTCCACGGCCGTGTCGAAGTTGCTGGTCTGGCGGCGCACCATGCCGAGGTCGGCGAGGGCGTTGGCCTGGCCGAGCCGGTCCCCGAGCTCGCGGTAGAGGGCGAGCGCCTCGCTCTGGGCGCGGGCCGAGGCTTCGTTGTCCGCGGTCAGGTACCAGACGATGCCCACCTGGTTCAGGGCGTCCGCCTTGCCTCGCCGGTCCCCGGCCGCGTCGTACTGCGTCACCGCTTCGTTCAGGGCCTCGGTCGCTTCGCGGTAGGAGGCCATGAAGCGCCGTACGACACCGAGTTCGGCCAGCGCGCCAGCCAGCGCCTGCTGGTCGCCGGTGTGCCGGGCGGCCTCGGCGGCCGTCCGGTGGAGTCCGACGGCCTGGTCCCAGGGCCCGGCCTGCCGCAGGAAGGGTGCCATGGCCGCGGCCAGACGGATTACGAGGTCGTGCAGGGCGAGCCCGTTCGCCTGCCGGATGCAGGCCAGGACGTTGGGCCGCTCGTTCTCCAGCCAACTCAGGGCCGCCGTACGGGATTCCATGACCGGAGTTTCCATGCGCTCCGCGTCGTCCGGTGGAGGCGGCACTATGGCGCCGCCACGGACGATGTGCTCGTTCGTGACGGCCAGAGCGGCCAGGTAGTAGGTGCACACACGCTGAACAGCCTGTACGTGGTCCATGCTGTCTCCCTCGTCAGCGAGACCGCGGGCATAGTCGCGTAGGAGATCGTGAAGCCGGTAACGGCTCCCCGGGTGTTCGTCGATCAGATGGTCGTCGTAGAGCGCGTCGAGCTGCCGGCGAGCCACCGTCACCGAAACCGAGCCAAGCGCGGCCCCGACATACGCATCGAGTTCCGTACCCGGATAGAAACCGAGGCACCGGAAGAAGCGCTGGCGCTCCGGCGCGAGGTCCCGATACGACAGATCGAACGTCGCGGCGACCGCACGCTCCCCAGCGCGCAGTTCTCCCAGCCGGTCCCGGGCTGCCACCAACCGCTCGTGCAGGTCCTCGGCGCTCCAGGACGGATGGTGCCGTATTCGCGCGGCGAGCAGTGACACGCCCAACGGCAGGTATCCGCACAGCCGCACCAGCTCCGCGAGTACCTCCCGGTCGAGCGAGTCCGCCGACCGCCCGCTGAGCCGTACGAACAGGGTAACCGCGTGATCGGGCGGCAACGCCTCCACCGCCAGCACCACTTCCTCGTGCGCGGCCAGCCGCTTACGACTGGTCACCAGCACGAGACAGCCGGTCCCGCCGGGCAGTAGAGGTTCCAACTGCCGGTAACTGGCGGCGTTGTCGAGGATGAGCAGCGCCTTCTTGCCCGCCAGCTGACTCCGCCACATGGCGGCCCGTGCCTCGATGATCGCGCTGGCGTCGTCACCGACGGGTATCTGCTGCGTCGGAACGCCGGTGGCCGCGAGGAGCGAGCCCAGAGCCTCGGTCGCCTGCACCGGGCTACGCCCCGTTGTGTGCCCGTTCAGGTTCACGAAGAGCTGCCCGTCGGGGAACCGCTCGGCAAGCACATGCCCCGCATGCACCGCAAAGGTCGTCTTTCCAACCCCGGGCATCCCGTCGATCACGTGGACCAGCAGGGCCTCCCCGGTCTCCTGCGCGGTACGCACCGAGCCCACCAGAGACTCCAGCTCGGCCGACCGGTCGGTAAACGCCGCGGTGTCGCGCGGCAGCGACCGCAACACCAGCGCAGCCCCGGGCGGACCCGACCCGTCGTCCGGACGGACCGTCGGCTCCGGGCTTTGCCCTGGTGCCCGGCGATCGTCCAACGCAGCGAGCAACGTCGTCAGCCCGGCCGTGACCACCCCTAGCATGACGAACGACAACCAGGGGTGCTTCTGTAACCAGGCCAGCCAGGAGGGCCAATGTGACTGCGCGGACACTGCGTTCGTGACCAGGCCGACGAGCATCGTGGTTACCGCGCCACCGCCGGCGACGACGGCGATCGTTGCGTCGCGCCTAGTTCTCACGAGCGTGTCACCAGGTCGGCTGCGCAATACCCAAAGAGCCCCGCTCTCCGGCCATTGGACCGGAACAGCGCATGCAGAGCCGACCTGAACACGTAGGCAACCCCCAGAAAGACATCCGAACTAACCAAGCGGACCAGCCTCATAGAGCTTGGTCAAGGTCACCTATGCGCCATCGATCCTGCGGTCTGCCGGAGGACGGCCGCTATTTGGTGCGGACGGCAGCGCGGTTGCAGACTTTCGGCTACCCGGAGGGACGACCGCCACCATTCAGTTGCCCATCGCTCGCCGGGATCGAAGGCGTTGCGACCCTCGACCACCTCGGATGTCGGCGACGGCTGAAAAGTGGTCCTGGACCGCTCCCAGTTCCAGAGCCACGATTCAGGCGCCGCCGATACGCTCGAACATTGGCCTCAGCTGGCCAGGTTTCGCGCTAGGAGAGGCTGTTCGGAGCGGCGGGAAGTGCTTGAAATTCCTGGTGAGAGGGGTGGTCCGCTCTTCGGGGATCCACGGTGTGGTGGTCGCGTCCCAATCGCGATCGCCGGGAGGTCCCTGTCGTGGCGCCGATTCTGTTCACCGCCGTGTTGTTGCTGCCGTTCGTGCCTACGGCCGGCCCGTTCGCGCTCTTCGAAGCGCGTGATTGCGTACGTCCCGGGCGTGGCCGTCACCGACGCGTCGTACGGGGACGCCACGCGGCTCGGGGAGGGCGGCGATGACCGCGCACCGCGCCTCGGACGCCGCTTCAAGCGTCCTATGGCGCTGGACGAACTGCACCCCTGACGCCCCGGCGCAGGCTCGGGTGGCTCTCCGTTGTGCCCTCGACCAGCTCGGCTACGACGGCGAGGTGATCAGCGACGTGGTGCTGGCCGTGTCGGAGCTTGTCGCCAATGCCACCGAGCATGCGGTGGGGCCGTACGAGATGCGGTTGCGCCGTACCGTCGCCGAGGTCATTTGTGAAATCGAGGATCACGATCCGCGTATCCCGAAGCTTTCCGCGTTCCCGGCGGCCCGGCCGTATTCCCCGGCGGAGAAGCATCGCGGGGGTGGCCTGGAGGCGTTGTGCGCGCTGCTGGCCGAACGCGGGCGCGGTCTGCACATCGTCCATGAACTCACCAAGGGCGCATGGGGGTTCACCAGGGGTACAAGAAGTACGAAGACCGCGTGGATGGTTATCCCGGCGAACGCGCCGCTGCTCCGTACGGCGACCGTAACGCGGTCGGATGACGGTGGTCGCGACGAAGCACTGGAGTCCGTTGATCGTTCCTACGATGTGGATCCTTGACACGGTCGAGTCGTAGGAGGAGTCGTGGACGCCAATCCGTACGCGGTGCGCCCGCGCGCTGGGGAGCCGGTCGCTTGGACCGTGGCTGACGACCACCTGCTCTACGCCTGTCACGTTGTCTACGACTTGGTCGTGGGCCGACTTGGAGATCGCCCGCCGATCCCCACTACGGCCAGACTCGGGCTGGGGGAAGTGCCTTTGGCTGTAGGGCATGCGGTCCGCTTAACCTGACGTCCGTTCGGCGACGGAACGTACGCGCACAACAATGTGCTGGCCCTCGGCGGACCGGCGCTCGTGATCGGGAGCCTCGTCGGCTCGGCCATGGGCAACGCCGCCCGGAGGCGCTGGGCCATCACGGATGCACAGCCGCGATGGGTCCCCGAGGGGCCCGGTGAGGTGACAGTTACCGACAGAGGGGCCTTCTTCGGAGGCACCGGGGGGAAGCTGGATCTGGGGTGGACCGGGCTGGACTCGGTGGACCTGTTTCGCGCCGGATGTCTTTGAGTGCTCGTTCCAGGAGAAGTACGGCGGTGGGTACTTTGCCGTGCGCCTTCAAACCCCTGGGCGTCGTTGATGTTCGCCCTCGCTGCGCATGCAGCCTTTGCTGCATACCCTCGACTGCTCTCCGGAGGCTGGCTGCCTCCGGACTTCGAGGCGCGTTGCGCAGCGGCTGGGCGTCGTTGTCCGTCGATCCGTTGAACTGGCGGCAGGCCGCCTTGCCCCGCTGTGGGTGCTCTGACACCCCTAACTCGGCCCTCGTGCGGGTGAATTGGTGTGACGCCAAGCGTTGAGATTGCGACGGTATTCGCACCGTACGAGTGAAAGGGATGCGAATCTTCCGGATCCGGTTTATCTCGCCAGAATCCTGGGGCATGACGGGTGAGCCAGTGACGGATCGACCACACTGCGTGACGCGTGGCAGGTGGGAGCGGGGGAGATGTGAGAACGGATCGAGTAGGCAGGGCGGCAGCCATCTCCACCGCCGTAGTCCTGGCGTTCGGGGTGGGTGCGTGCACGCAGAGTGCGCCTCGTGCGGCGGGTGAGAAGGGCTCGCAGGCTTCGAAGGACCTGACCTCGCCGTCGCCTTCCTCGACAGGTGAGGCGGAGAGCGAGGCGGTCGCTGCATACCGGGCAATGTGGATGGACGCCGCCGAGGCCTCCCGTACCTCGGACCCGAAGCACCCCCGTCTCGATGATCACGCCAAGGGCGATGCTCTGAGTCTGTTGCAGTACATGATGGAGCAGAATCGCAAGAACGGTGTGACGGGTAAGGGAGCGGCGAGCGTAGCTCCCACGGTCGTGAAATTGAGCAGGACCAAGGTCGAACTGACGGATTGCGTCGACGGGTCCAAGTGGGTGCAGCTCAAGCCGAGCGGATCCGCTGGTGGCATGCCTGGTGGGCACTACCGCACGACGGCCACGGTCGTCTTCGCCTCGGGCAAGTGGTGGGTCTCCGAGCTGTACACCGGGGAGGCGGGATCATGCCTGGACTGAGGTCCGGCCTTCCATCGCTTCCCAAGGCTGTTGCCGTGACGGTGGCGTTACTTGTCGGGTTGTCCCCTGGTTCGAGCCGGGCGGACGACGGAGGTTCGTACCTGGATGTCACCACGGGTGTGAAGTGTCGGCACGGAAAGTGCGGCGTCGGCGCGAAAAGCGACGCGCGTCCGGCGGGCGCCGGGAGACCGAAGGGTTCCTCCCCGCACGGGATTGCGGCAGGCGGTGGGGGCGGTGGCCCGAAGGGGCCCCCGACGGTCGAATCGGACGGCTGGGAGTACGACCTCGGCAACGGGATGGGTATCCTCCCTCGCTTCGACGGCACGAAGCCGAAGGCGCAGGACGGTGACAAAGCGGCGAAGCCGGATCCTGCGGTTGTCGCGCAGCAGGTGGTGAGGGAGTTGGTGCTCCCCGACCCGGTGATCCGTACCAATCCCGATGAGAGGCATGCGCAGTTGGTGCGGGTGCCGACGTGGATGTGGCTGGACCGGGCGATGTGGCGGCCGGTGTCGAAGACCGCGACGGTGCCTGGGGTGACGGTGACGGCCACGGCGATACCGCGTACGGCGACGTGGCTCATGGGTGATGGCCAGAGCGTGGTGTGTGAGGGCGCTGGGACGCCGTACTCACGCAAGTACGCGGCGGATTCGAGGTCTCCGGACTGCGGGCATACCTACGTGCGCTCGTCGGTGCGGCAGCCGGAGGACGCGTACACCGTGTCGGTGACGGTGGCCTGGGATGTGGAGTGGCACGACGGTGGTCAGCAGGGGCTCATTCCGGGGCTGCAGACCCAGGCCGAGATGCCGTTGCGGGTGGCTGAGGCGCAGGCGCTGGTTGTGGCCTGAACGCCGGGCGGGGTGGGCGTAAGGGGCGCCGGGGAGCGGCGCCGGGCGAGTTCTTTTTGATCGAGTGAGGTGGAGTGTGGGTACCTCTTTGTCTTCTTCCAGGCCGGCGGGTGCGAATGGCGCGTGGGCGCGGCTGCGGCCGCCCCGGCAGTCGGCCGAGGGTCCTCCTGCGGGTGGCGGGCCGGTGGGGGCGCCGCGGCGGTGGCGGCCGGGGCTGGTCGCGCTCGGTGTCGCCGGGGCCATCGCGTGTGCGGGCGGTGTCGCGTGGACGGTGGGCAGCGCCGGGGAGCGGCAGCCGGTGCTGTCCGTGGTGCGTCCGGTTGCTGCGGGTGAGGTGATCGAGGCGCGCGATGTGGGCGTCGTACGGCTGGGTGTGGATGACGCCACGCAGGTCGTGCGGGCTGGGCAGCGGGATGCGGTGATCGGGCGGCGGGCCGTAGTGCCGTTGGTGTCTGGGCAGTTGCTCGCGCCCGGGCTGGTGGGGGACGCGGCTGGGTTCCCGCCGAATGGGCAGGCGCTGGTCGTCGTTGGTGTGGAGCCGGGGATGCTGCCCGCGGGCTTGGCGGCCGGGCAGCGGGTTGCCTTGGTGCCCGGCGTCCCGCCGGGTGGGCGTACGGCGGGTGACGCGGATGCGCAGGCGCCGGATCCGGTGCTGGGTGTGGTGAACGCGGTGGGGCGGCCGGAGTCGGCGTCCGGCAAGGGCGCGGTGACTGTGCTCGTGGATGCCGGGGCGGTGCGCCGGGTGGCGGAGATGAGTGACCCGAGGGTCGCGGTGCTCAGCGCGTCGGTGAAGGCGGTTTCCTGATGCGACAGATCGTGGCGCTGGGTTCACTCAAGGGAGCGGCGGGGGCGAGCACGCTGGCTCTGGCGTTGGCCGCGGCGTGGCCTGTGGACGGCGGGGCGCGGCCGGTGGTGGTGGAGGCGGATGCGTCTGGTGGCGATCTCGCTGTGCGGTTCGGGTTGTCGGACATGGTGGGGCTGCTCGCGCTGGCGGCCGGGGCTCGGCAGGGCGGGCCGGAGAGGGACCTGGACGGCTGTACGCAGGAGGTCGCCGGCGGGCTGCGGGTGGTAGTGGCTCCGACCGGAGCGGATCAGGCCGTGGCGAGCGTCGCGGAGGTCGCGGCGTGCCCGTCTGCGCTGCGGGGTGATGCCGGGAGTGAGGGGATGGTGCTGCTCGATCTGGGGCACCTCGGTTCCGCTGCGTCGCGGGAGCTGGCGCGGGCGGCGGACCGTCTGGTGCTGGTGGCCCGGGGCAGCGCGGACGCGCTGGCTCATGTGGCCGCTCGCCCCGAATGGCTGGAAGGGGCCCGGCCGGAGCTGGCCGTGGTGGGGCCGTGCCGCTACTCCGAGTCCGACATCGCCCAGGCGCTGGAGATGGAGCGGGATCAGATCCATCTGCTGCCCTGGGACGTCCGGGCCGCAGACGCCTTCGCCGGAGCCGCGCGTGTGGCCGAAGGGCGTTGGCGCCGTTCGCCGCTGGCCAGGGCCGTGTTCGTCCTGGCCCGGCAGCTGGCTGGGGCGGACAGCGGCGTATCGCGCGGGGGGCTGTGCGGCGAGTTGGCACAGCTCGGCTCACGCGCCCTGCCCAGGCCGCTGCTCGGCCGGTCCGGGGCGCTGCGGTCCTTGGAGAAGGGTGGGACGCGGTGATGGACCAGGGCATGGCCGCCGAGAAGTTCCGGGAGAACATCGCGGCGAATCTGACGGGCTTCGCGCACTCCCGTAGCGAGGCCGGACTGCCGGTGCAGAGCAGCGGTGAACGGCGCACGCTGGCGAGGAAGCTGCTCGCCGATGAGATCGCCTCCCACAACCAGGGCCGGCTCCGGGTGGGCAAGCCCGCCTTGAGTGACGACGAACGGGAGGCCATCGAGCGCTTGGTGATGGAGGCGTTGTTCGGGCTCGGTCCGCTGCAGGAGCTGCTGGGGGACGAGCGGATCGAGAATATCCAGATCAACGGCGCGGACCAGGTCTTCGTCCGCTATGCCGACGGTACTGAGGAGCAGCGCGGTCCGGTGGCTGCCTCCGATGGTGAACTGGTCGATCTCGTACGGCAGATCGCGGCCCGTTCGGGTCTGGAGGAACGGCGCTTCGACCGGGGCTCGCCGAGCCTGAATGTCTGTCTGCCGGACGGTTCAAGGCTGTTCGCGGTGATGGCGCTTTCGCACAGGGTGGGCCTGACGATCCGTCGGCATCGCTTCAAGCGCGTGTCCATGGACGACCTGGTCGACCGCCTCGGCGTGTGCGACCGGCGGCTGGCGGCGTTTCTGACCGCGCTGGTGCTGGCCCGGAAGAACATCATCATCGGGGGCGGCACCAACGTCGGCAAGACCACCCTCGCCCGTGGCCTGGCCTCGGTGATCCCGACCTACGAGCGGCTGGTGACCATCGAGGACACCTTCGAACTCGGCCTGCACGAGGACACGGTGGCGCACCCGAATGTCATGGCATTGCAGGCCCGTGAGGCGAACCTGGAGGGCGAGGGCGTCGTCGATCAGGCGGAGCTGGTGCGCTGGGGGCTGCGGATGTCTCCGGACCGGGTGATCGTCGGGGAGATCCGGGGGCCGGAGGTGGTGCCGATGTGCAACGCCATGAGCCAGGGCAACGACGGCTCCCTCTCCACCATCCACGCCTCTACCTCGCGCGGGGTGTTCACGAAGCTTGCCGCGTACGCCGCCCAGTCGCCGGAGCGGCTGTCGCTGGAGGCGACGAACCTGCTGGTCGCCTCGGCCGTGCACTTCGTGGTGCACGTGGGCTGGGACGCGGAGGGGCGGCGCGCCATCGACTCCATCCGGGAGGTCGTGGACGCGGACGGTACGCAGATCGTCTCCAACGAGGTCTACAAGCCCGGACCCGACGGGCGGGCTGTGCCGGGGGCGCCGGTGCGTACCGAGACCTTCGACGAGCTGGTCGATGCCGGACTGGACGTGGCGCTGCTGCGTGGCGAGCGGTGGAGGACTCCATGACTCACGGTGCGCTCATCGGCCTGTTGCTGGGAGCGGGGCTCGCGCTCTCGGTTTGGCTCATCGTGTACGGCGCTCTGCCGCGCACGCACGCCCGGCGCGCCGTGCGGCAGTGGCGGCTGCCCCTCCAAGCGAGCGGGCGGCAGTGGTTGGCCGCGGCGGTGGCCGCCCTCCTGGCCGGGACGGTCACCGGCTGGCCGGTTGCCGGGCTGCTCGCGCTGGTGGGCGTGCTGACGCTGCCGCGGCTGCTGGGACAAGACCGGCAGGCGGCGGCACGTACGGCCAAGCTGGAAGCCGTCGCGGTCTGGGCGGAGATGCTGCGCGACACCCTGTCGGCGGCGGCCGGACTGGAGCAGGCGATCCTCGCCACCGCGCCCGTCACCCCGCCCGCCCTGCGGGAGGAGACCGCCCGCCTCTCGGCCCGAATCGACGACGGGCAGCCGCTGGGCGAGGCACTGCGCGTCTTCGCCGACGAGGTGGACGACGCGACCTGCGACATGGTCACCGCCGCGCTGGTCATGGCCGCCGAACGGCAGGCCCGCCAACTCGCCGCACTGCTCGGACAGCTGGCGGCATCCACTCGGGAACAGGTGACCATGCGGCTGAAGACCGAGGCCGGGCGCGGTCGGGTGCGAACCTCGGTGCGCGTCATCACGTGCACGACCCTGGGCATGGCCGCAGGGCTGGTCGTCCTCAACCGCGCCTACCTGGACCCGTACGGGAGCGCCGAGGGGCAGCTTGTGCTGGCGCTGGTGGGCGGCCTGTTCACGGTCGCCTTCTGGTGGCTGATGAAGATCGCCACCATGGAGGAGGAACCCCGGGTCCTCAAAGGCGTACGCCCCACGGCCGGGGAGGTGGTGGTCCGATGACGGTGATTCTCCTCGGGCTCGGGCTCGGCGGTTTCCTGGCACTGACGGTGTACGGCATCAATCCGCCCCGTGCGTCACTTGCCGACACCCTTGCGCTCCTTGGCAGGTCTCCCGCCGTATCCTCGCCGGCGACCGGGGCAGGACAGGGCGAGGGCTGGGCGTCTCGGCTCGGGCAGCGGGCTGTGCCGACGCTGAAGGCCCTTGGCCTGCCCACCCGGAGTCTGCGCCGGGATCTGGCGGTCGCCGAGGTGCCTGTCGAGCGGTTCCTGGCGGAGAAGGCCGCCGCCTTTCTCGCCGGGTTCCTCGCGCCGAGCGTCGCCTCGCTGCTGTGGTGGGCGCTGACCGGGAGCGGGCTGGGCGTGCAGCTGACGGCCGTCGGCTCTCTCATGACCGGGGCGGTGCTGTTCTTCACCCCGGACCTGTCGGTACGGGCCACCGCCCGACAGCGCCGCAAGGAACTGCGCCACACCCTGTCCGTGTTCCTCAACCTCGTCGTCATCGCCCTGGCGGGCGGCGCCGGAATCCACCAGGCCCTGGCCGACGCCGGAGCCAATCCGCACGGATGGGGCGCGGCCCAGCTGCGCCGTGCCCTGACCGCAGCGGAGGTCGGGCGGACGAACGTCTGGCACGAGCTGGGCGAACTCGGCGCACGCACCGGGGTGCAGGAACTGGCGGAACTCGCGGCCGCGGTCTCACTCGCCGGCAGCGAAGGCGCCAAGGTCCGTATCTCGCTGGAGGCCAAGGCCGCCGCGATGCGCACCCGGAGCCTGGCCGAGTCCGACGGCGCCGCGCAGTCCGCGACCGAACGGATGTCGCTGCCCGTTGTCGTCCTCTTCGCGGGCTTCCTCGTCTTCATCGGCTATCCCGCCCTGCAGAACGTGCTCGCCGGGCTGTAGGCCACACATCCCCACTACGGAACGGAGCTTGCTGTGAACGTCCGCTCGATCGCCGCCCGGACCCGCCGCTGGGGGCGGCGACTCAGAAGGAGGATGGCCCAGGACGCCGGGTACTCCACGGAGACCGTCATCGTCACCGCCCTGCTCGTCATCATGGGCATCGCGGTCATCGGCATCATCGTCGGCAAGGTGACCGCCAAGGCGAGCGGAATCGACCTTGGCTAGAGGACGATACCGACGGCGTACGAAGCGGCTGGCGGACCGCGGGGCTGTGAGCACCGAGCTGGTGCTCGTGGTGCCGTTGCTGATGATCCTGCTGCTGTTCATCGTGCAGTTCGCGCTCGCGCTGCACGCCCAGCACATCGCGCAGACGGCCGCCTCCCGGGCCTTGGCGGCCGCCCGCGCTCAGGACTCCACTGCGGCGGCCGGAGACGCGCGGGCAGCGGCCACGCTGCGCCTGCTCGGCGGCCGGGTGCTCAAGCACCCAACGGCGAAGGTCAGTCGCGGCGCCGCGAATGTTGTGGCGGATGTGGAGGGCGAGGTCCTCGTGGTCGTACCGGGCCTGCATCTGCGCGTGGCCGGGCACGCCGTGGGACCGACCGAGAGATGGACTGCGGGGTGACCGGATGCGCCTGCCCACTCAGCCGTGCAGATCACAGGACGCCGGGTCGGCTACGACCGAACTCGTCCTGGTGACACCGCTGTTGATTCTGCTTGCCCTGGTCGCCGTCGCCTTCGGCAAGCTCGTCGGCGCGCGCCTGGACGCCGACGAAGCCGCGCACCAGGCGGCCCGCGCCGCCTCACTGGCGCGCTCCGCCGACGAGGCACGGGCCGAGGCCGGCGGGGCGGCCACGCGCAGCCTGGCCGGGGCCGGATCCTCGTGCACCGGCCCCCGGGTCAATCCTGCGCTGGGCAACTTCGTCCCCGGGGGTGTGGTGCGGGTGACGGTGACCTGCCGCGCCGCCCTCGACGTACCGGGCCTGCGCAGCGTGGATGTTACGGCGTCGGCCGCCTCCGTAGTGGACCTGTACCGGGGAGTGGAGCCATGAGACGCAAGAGCCGACGGGACGCGCTGCGCGGCGACTCGGGGCAGGTCACCGCGGTCGTGGTGGTGTCAGTGGCCGGGCTGTTCCTGTTCGCCGGGCTGGTCATTGACGGCGGCCTCGCCCTGGCGGGCAAGGTGCGCGCCGCCGACACCGCGCAGGAGGCTGCCCGTGCCGCCTGCCAGGAGGTCGACCTCGCTTACCTTCGTGCCACCCACCGCATGCGGCTCAACGCCGCGACGGCCGCCGCAGTCGCTCGCGGGCGTGTCGCTGCGGTCGGCGACGCTGCCCGCGTGCAGGTCCGCGAGGACCAGGTACAGGTCAGCGTCACCCACATCCAGAAGACCCAGGTTCTCTCGTTGATCGGCCTTGGGCGGCTGACGACCACCGCGTCCGCGACCGCGCACATCGAACTCGGCGCCACCACCCCCTGGGGCGAAGACGCGGAAGGCGGCCGCTGATGCCAAGACGGTATGCGGCTCGCCGCACCGGCCGTCGGCTGACTGCTGCCGTACGTTTCCTCACCTGCGGCAGCGCACTCGCCGCCGCCGTGGCCGGTATCCCGTACGTCCTCGTCGTCGCCGTCGGCGTGCCCTGGCCCGGCCAGGTCACCTCGTTCGACGACCTGGCCGGGCGCCTCGGGCAGCCGATCAGCGACCCCTTCGTTCTCCAGGTCCTCGCGCTGGTGGGCTGGGCCTGCTGGACGTACTTCACAGCCACCATGCTGCGCGAGGCACTCTGGCTGCTGCGGCGCCTGCCCGCACTCGTACGGGATACATCACTTCTTCGGCGCCGCACCGCGACGCTGCCCGCCCACCGGGCCGCCGCCGCACTCCTCGTCGGCACCCTGCTCATCGCCCTGATCGGCCTGTGGCGTCTGCCCGTCGCGCACGCCACTGTGCCTGCCACGAACCCCGCTGCTGAGCCGGTCGCGGCCGTTGCGCCCCTGCACGTGCCCCCCGCGCGAGCCGCCGAGCCCGAGCACGTCACCTACATCGTGCAACCCGGTGACACGCTGTGGGACATTGCCGAGCAGCACCTCGGCGACCCCCTGCTCTGGCCGAAGATCTACCAACTCAGCTGCGCCGTCCGGCAATCCGACGGCAGGCTGCTGTCCGACCCGGACCTGATCATGCCTGGCTGGCGGCTGCACCTGCCCGTGTACGAAGCGCCCGCACCTCGCCCGCCGCAGCCGTCGGTCGAAACCCCTGCTCGGCCTCCACACCCGTCGATTCCGGCTCCTGAGCCGGAGGGGCATCAGCCCTCCGGCCGCGGCGAAAGCGATAACAAGCAGCGGCAGACAGACCCTCAGCAGCAGGATGGCCGCCGGGGGCAGGAGCAGCGCCCGGTGGCCATCGGACTGGGGATCGCGTCCACGATCGGTGTCACCACCGCGGCGGGCATCGCGGCGGCCATTGGCTTCGCCCGGTGGCACGCTGCCCGCCGCCGTACGCCGCGTGTCGACGCTCTCGCCGCACCCCTTGAGGACGACGACCTGCTGCTGGGCGATGCCCTCCACCGCAGCAACCAGGCCCACCTCGCCACCCGTGCCGCTCGGCATCACAACCCCGAGGACCTGCCCAGGCGTACGGCCCCTGCAGAACCCGGGCAGCCGGGCACGGTCACCGTCGCCGAGCACGCCGGCCGCGAAGTACGCATCGACGCCCTCGCCGTACCCGGGGGAGTGCAGCTGGCCGGCCCGGGTGCTGAGAGCGCCGCGCGCCACCTGGCAATGGCCATCGCCGGCGCCGCGCAGCGCCTTCGTCCCGCTCCGCCGTCCGTACGACTGGTCGTCCCGCAGGCCACCTTGCACCGGCTGCTGCCCGGGGCAGACGAGTTCACCCCAGCCTGGAGGGTTACCGAGTCCGCCTCCGAGGCTCTGGAGACGGCTGAGCACGCCCTGCTGGAGCACGCTCGCCACGAACAGCACCTGGACACCGAGCCGTTGGCGCACGGCATGCCCGCCCTCCACGTCCTTCTGGTCGACGGGGCAGACGAGGATCCCGTCCGCCTCCAGGCGCTCGCGGCACGGGCCACCTCCGGCCAGCTCGCCGTTGTCACCCTCGGCCCAAGCCGTGCCTCTGGGCACCGGCTGACCGTCGCGGCCGACGGTACCGCCACCGGCAGCCTCGCCGCCCTCCCGAGGGGCATCATGTTCCTCCTCGCGCCCGAGGCGGCCTCCGAGATTCTGGACACCCTGCACGCGGCCCACGGGCGCCAACCCGCGCCTCCGGAATCCGGGGATGAACCAGAGGAGCCGGAACCCGCGCCTGCGCCCACGCCGAGTTGCGAAAGCCCGTCGACGCACACGGCCAAGGCCGAGCCGGGAGGGGCCGCACCGACCCGCACGGTGCATATCCGCCTTTTCGACGGATTTAGAATTTTTGTCGATGGCGAAGAATGCACACTCGCCGACACGAGGAAAGAGGAGACCAGGGAATTTATTGCTCTGCTCGCCGCACACCGGGACGGACTACGTGGTGAGGAAATCGCCGAGAAAATGCAACTGGCCGACGACCCGGACGAGGCGAAGGGGGAAATCGAGAACCTGCGGCGCGCTGCCCGCCGCGTCTTCCGCGGGGCGACAGGAAAAAAGGAAGTGGCCTTCGTGGCCCTCAGAGGACAGGTGCACCGCCTTGACCCGCAATACATCTCCACTGACGTCGCCGCCCTCACCGACGCCCTCAAGCAAGCCACCTCGGCCGACTCCCCATACGCGCGAGCAGAGGCACTCCAACACGCGACGGACGTCTACGCCGGGCCGCTGTGCGACGGCGCCGACTACCTGTGGGCACACGGCCTCCGTACAGCGCTGCACCGCCGCGCCCTGGACGCGCTGATGCTGCTCGCCGAGCACACGGCGCAGCACTCCGCAGACCCCGAACCGGCCCTCGCACTCCTCAACCGGGCCGCCGACCTCGACCCCGAAAACGAACGCGTCTACCGGCGCATCATCCAGCTCCAGCTCGCCCTGGGCCGCGACGACGCAGCCCACCGCACCCTCGGCCTGCTCACCGAGCGCCTCGCCGGTATCGACGCCGAACCCGAGCCCGCAACGCTTGCCCTCCTGCACGAGAGCCGTCAACCGGCACACCGGGCACCGGGACGCGGCCAGGCCGCCAGACGCTGAAGTCCTCCCACCCGTCCAGACTGCCCTCCCACCACGGGGATCCACCCCGCTGTCCTGCTTGCACAGGAGCACCCTGGGGAGTACGTAGGCACAGGTCACGGCCCGATCCGCCATCGCGGAACGGGCCAGCCTGCATATCGGTACGCGAACCTGTCCCGATCTGCCCACCGTCATGGCCCGGCCCTGTTTCCGTGTACCTGCCTGCATGTGGTGTTTCCCCAGCCTCTCGCGTCTACGGCTGACAAGCTCTTCCTCTCCTTCCTTCCTTTTCCTTACAAGCCTTCACTCCCAGGCCAGCCGGCCCCGGCCCGAGGCCCTGGCCTGGGTTCACGCCTGAGGCGTGGCGGCACCCCGGCGCAGCCGAGGGCGCCGGGCGCCGTGCCTGGGGCCGTGCATTCGCGCGCGCACTCGAATTTCGGGGATGTCAGCAGGTGCGGGCGCCTGGGGATCGGTCGTGCGGGCGGCGGCGCACGACGCAAGGCGTCGCGCATTCCGTAATTCTCCTGAATTCCCGTCGTGAATTCGCGAGAATTCCAGCATTATCAAGCCGGAATATCGCTTCAGGTGGGGTGCGGGTCGAGCTATATTTGAATTGTTCCCGGAAGGGGTAGGAATGGAAAACCTGCCCACGGGGTCCACTCGGAAAAGAATGACGGGTGGAGTGTGTCCAAAAGTGGCCACTTTCGAATTCGAATATGTCGGCCTCTGGTAATCGGTGAAAGGGCTCCTGTGATGACGAATACCGCCACGCCTCCGCCTCCCGGCTCCGCGCCGCAGCAGTCCGCCGCCAATCTGCCGAATTCCCCGGCAGCGGCAGCGGCAGCGGCGACGGCGACGGCAGGGGCTCCGTCCAGCATGGGCGCCAAGGCGCGCCCGGGGGAGTTGCGCGCGAGGATCGCGCAGATCCTGGTCGCGAGCCCGGGCGCGCAGTTCACCGTGACGGAGCTGGCGAGGAGGCTGGGGCATTCGGGCGGGGCGGTCGGCAATGCCTGCGAGACGCTGGTGTGCCGGGGTGAGGCGGAGCGGTCCGGTTCCAAACCGCGTATGTATCGGTCGACTTCGGCGACGGCCACCGCAGCGCAGCATGCTGTACCGCTGCCGCCCGCCCCGAGCTGCACGCCCTTGGTGCCGCGACCGGCAGCCCCGCAGGCGCCT
Source organism: Streptomyces sp. NPDC007095 (assembly GCF_040634475.1). Lineage (NCBI taxonomy): Bacteria > Bacillati > Actinomycetota > Actinomycetes > Kitasatosporales > Streptomycetaceae > Streptomyces > Streptomyces sp. NPDC007095. The sequence continues at coordinate 3,580 of NZ_JBEYFS010000008.1, read as the reverse complement.
GCGGCTCCTCCGCCGACCGGGCGGCCCGGTCCGGTCACCCGCCCGAACGGGCAGCAGTACCACCCCAGGGCGCTGGCGCAGTTGCCGGACGTCGAGGCGCTGCGGCGCCTGCGGGAGGCGCAGGTGGCGGTGTTGTTGTACGGGCCGCCGGGCACCGGGAAGACCTCCCTGATCGAGGCGGCCTTCCCGGACCTGATCACGGTCGCCGGGGACGGCGACACCACGGTCGGCGACCTGATCGGCGAGTACACGCAGGACACGAACGGCGGGTACGAGTTCGTCTACGGGCCGCTCGTCACGGCGATGCAGGAAGGCCGGGCCCTGCTCCTCGACGACGCCACCCTGATCTCTCCGAAGGTGCTGGCCGCCCTGTATCCGGCGATGGACGGGCGCAGGCAGATCCAGGTCAAGGCGCACAAGGGCGAAGCGATCAGCGCCGCCGATGGTTTCTACGTGATCGCCGGGCACAACCCGGGCGTGCACGGGGCGGTCCTCACCGAGGCCCTCGCGAGCCGGTTCAGTGTGCAGGTCCAGGTCGGCTCGGACTACGACCTCGCCGCCTCCTTGAAGATCAACCGGACGGCCGTACGGATCGCCCGCCATCTCGCCGTCAGCCAGCAGGCCGGAGAGGTCGGGTGGGCGCCGCAGCTACGGGAGTTGATCGCCTTCCAGAAGATCGCCGATGTGCTCGGCACCGAGGCGGCCTTCGCCAACCTGGTCGGCGTAGCCCCCTTGGAGGACCGGGACACGGTGGCCGAGATCGTGACCAAGGCGATCGGCCGACCGGTCACGGCCCTGACCCTGGGCCGCCAGCTCTGACCCTCACCCCCGGCACCCCGCCGCGCCTCCCCCTTATTCCGGCCCTGGCCGACACCCCACCCCCACCCCCACCTCCTCCTGGAAGGGATCGAACCGCCATGCCCGCACCCGCCCACCTCCTGCCCGCCTCGCCCGCACTGACCGAAGCCGAACAGGCACTGACCCGCTGGGAGGACGACGGCGGCCCCGCATACGAACCGCGGCCCGGCCCGCAGGCCGGGCAGTGGCTGCGCATCGCTGCCGCCCTGGGGGAACGGCTGCCCGAACTCGCCGGACGGGAGGACGTGATCGTCACCTGCGAGCACGGCACCCGCTCCGGCGCCCCGGCGGCCTTCTACCCGGTCACCGTGCAACTGGAGATCGACGCCGCCCTCTTCGCCCCGCTGAACCCGGCCACCATCGACCCCACCCGGCCCGGCGACGAGGAGAACTACCCGGTAGCCTGGGGCGCCTTCACCCACGAGGCCGCTCACGCCGCGCACAGCCGCTGGACCACCCCGCCCCCGCTGCGCGGCACGGCCCTGGATGCGGCGGCCCAGATGCTGGAGGAATCCCGCGCCGAACACGCCCACCTCTCCCGCCGCCCCGCCGACCGCACGTTTCTGCGCAGCGCCGTACACGCCCTGGTCCTCGGGGACTTCACCGCCCAGACACCGAGTGACCGGTGGCAGGCTGCGTACGCCGCAGCTCTGATCCTCGCCCGCCGGGACGCCGGAATCCTCGACCCGGACGAGACCCAGCCCCTGGAACACACCGTGACCAGCATCCTCGGCAAGGACCTGCTGGAAACCCTCGCCCAGATCTGGACGGCCGCTCACACCACCACCGACGAGGACGGGCAGGCGATGCTGGAACACGCCCGCGCATGGTGCCAGGCACTCGGAGCCCCACCCGATCAGCCCGAACCAGCCCCGGACCCCCGAGCCGGGCGTACAGGCGAACTGGCCGAGGCCATCGGCACGGTCGCCGCCACGGTGAGGGCGAACGAGGCCGGACACCGGGCGGCGCAGGCACGGGTCGATGCGGCCCGCTCCGCCCGGTCCCGCGCCAAGGCCGACCGGGCCGCCCAGCAGCGGGAGGCGGAGAAGACGGCCGAGAAGGTCTTCGCGCCCGGGGCGCGGCCGTTCACCCCCCAGAGCCAGCGGGGCAGGGGCCGCCGGGCCGCCTCACCGGTGACCGGCACGCGGGCGCCCACGCCCGCCGAGAAGACGGCGGCAGGGCACCTCGCGCGGGCATTGCGGGCAGCGGCCTACCGGGAACGTACGGTCACCGTCACGGCCTCGGCTGCCCCGCCCGGACGCCTGAACTTGCGCGGCGCCCTCGCCCGGGACGCGCAGAAGGCGGCGGGTGCCACGCCCACCGCCCAGCCCTGGATCCGCACCCAGCGCCGCCAGAGCCCCACCCCGCCGCTGCGCGTCGGCATCGCGGTGGACGTGTCCGGCTCGATGCGCGCCGCCGCCCAACCGATCGCCTCGGCCGCCTGGATCGTCGCCAAAGCCGCGGCCCTCACCGACCCCGACTCCCACAGCGCCACGATCGCCTACCGCCGGGCCCTGACCGCGATCACCGTGCCCGGCAGGGTCCCCGCGAGGGTGACCGAGTTCGACGCGGACGGCGGCGGCCACAGTCTCGCCGACGCCATCGACGCCCTGAGCGCAGGGCTCGGACTCACGACACCGGGCGCGGGCCGCCTGCTGGTGATCGCCTCCGACGGCTACTACCGGCCCGAGGAAGCCGCCCCCGCCGCCGAACGCATCGCCGCCCTGCGCGCGGCGGGATGCGCGGTGCTCTGGCTCGCCTTCGCCCCCGAGCCCCACCCCCTGCCAGGCGCCACCGTGCTCGAACTCACCGACCCGGCCCAGGTCGCCGCCGCGATCGGCAAGGCCGCCGCTGCCGCCCTGGCCACCACCACCCCCTGACCCCCCGCGCCGCCCCGGCACCGCTCGGGGCGGCACCCCCGCCGCACCCGACCTCCACCGCGAAGGAGACCGATTCCCATGACCTCGCTCGCCGAACGCGCCCACGCCGCCGCCGTGTTCACCCGCCACAACACCGCCGTCAGCCCGCACGGCCGCTACCGGGGCGAGGAACACGCCCGCACGGCGGTACGGCTGGCCGCCGCCCTCGGCCTCGGGCTGGACCAGATCACCACCGCCCCGGACTGGCTGCGCCGCCGCACCACCCCGGGCGAACCGGTCCTGGCCACCGCCACCTGCCCCGACACCAGCGAAAAGTACGTCTCCCTCGCCCGCTTCCCGATCTACGACGACGAAGCCTTCGAACTCCTCGGCCCGTGCCCCGAATGCTCCGGCCAGGTTCCGCTCGCCGCCATCCGGCACCTGGCCGACCTCGGCACTCACCTGGCCCGCGCGCCGCTGACGCCCGAGGACCTCCCGCACACGGACACGCTGCCGGACACCTTCACCCACGATCAGGGCCACACCAGCACCTGCCGCTACGGCGAAACCCTCTGACCTCCACCTCATCCGCGCAACGGGAAGGACCCGTATCACCATGACCCGTACCTCCAGCCGCATCCAAAGCACCGCCCCTCGCGCTAACGCTCCCGCCGCGCCAGCCCGTTCGGAACCAGACCCGCTGGCTGAGACCGGCCTGTCACCAGGAGCAGCGGCCCTCCGGAGGGCCCTCGGCGAGGACGGTTACCAGCTCCTCGGCCACCAGCGGCAGGAACGCGGCACCGCACTGGGCGAACTGGCCGACCTGGTCTGGAACACCGCCCGCGAAGCCGACCGGCTCCACG
>NZ_JBEYFS010000007.1:0-109741 GCF_040634475.1 Streptomyces sp. NPDC007095 | reverse complement strand
GCCATGGAGGCCCGCGCCGAGCGGGGCCGCACCGCGACGGCGCGGGCGCGTCGGGCAGCTGTCATGGTCACCGCGCCCGTGGGGCTGTGCTTTCTTCCCGCGTTCCTCGCGATGGGCGTCCTGCCCGTGGTGATCGGGCTGGCGGACGGGGTGCTGGGAGGGGGTGGCGGATGACGGGCTACGGCTTGGGCTGAGCAACGGACGATCAGCTGAACGACGGACGATCAACAGGGTCGAACCTTACGGGGGTTGAGATGTGCAAGACGGTGGGCGTACGGATGCGGGCGTGGCTGCTGGGTCTGGTGGTGCGTAGGGACGCGGGAATGGTCACCTCCGAGTACGCGGTGGGTGTCCTTGCGGCGGTGGCTTTCGCGGCGGTGCTCTACAAGGTGGTGACGAGTGGCCAGGTCGGCGCGGAGTTGCAGGACATCGTGGGGCGGGCGCTCAATGCCCCGATGTGAACGCGGGACGGCGGGTTGGGGCCGGGACCGAAGCCGGGGCCGGGACCGGGGATTTGTGACCGCCGAGGCCGCCGTGGTGCTGCCCTCTCTGGTGCTCGTCGGAATGGCGCTGGTCTGGGCCCTGCTCGCCGCGTCGGCGCAGATCCAGTGCGTGGACGCGGCCAGGGCGGGCGCCCGGGCGGCGGCCCGCCAGGACCCGCCGGACACGGTGGTGGCGACGACCCGCCGCGCGGCACCGCGCGGCGCCAGGGTCACGGTGACCCGGGAGGGCGCCCTCGTCCGGGTCACGGTCGAGGCGAGCGCGCCGGGACCGGACGGACTGTCGCTGGAGCTGAGCGACGAGGCCGTGGCACTGGCGGAGGAGACGGTGGGGGTGGTGACGGGATGAGGGTCTGGAGCCGCGGTCACGTCGCGCGGACGGCCGCGTGGGACAGATGGCACACCTACCGGACCCGTTGCTCGGACAGAGGATCGGCCACCGTCTGGACCGTCGGGGCGATCGCCGTGCTGTGTGTCGTGTTCGGGGCCGTCCTGGCCATGGGACAGGCGGTCGTGGTCCGGCACCGCGCGGCGGGGGCGGCCGACCTGGCCGCGCTCGCCGCGGCGGACCACTGGTCGGACGGCGGCACCGCGGCCTGCGCCCAGGCGGACCGGGTGGCGCGGGCCCAGCGGGCCCGGCTGGTGCGGTGCGCCGTGGAGGGCGAGATCTCGGACGTCACGGCCGCGTCGGGCGCCGGACCCTTCGACGCGGAGGTCAGGTCCAGAGCCGGTCCCGCGAGACCACAGGAGCCGGGGCCTAGCCCTCCGGCGTCCCCCGCAGCAGCTCCGTGAGCAGCCGCACAGCGCCCCGTTTGTGCAGCGGCTCGTTGCCGTTGCCGCACTTGGGGGACTGGATGCACGACGGGCAGCCGGCCTCGCACTCGCAGGATGCGATGGCCTGCCGGGTGGCGGTGAGCCAGGCGCGGGCGGTGTGGAAGGCGCGCTCCGCGAAGCCCGCGCCGCCCGGGTGGCCGTCGTAGACGAAGACCGTGGGCAGGAGCGTGTCCGGGTGCAGCGGGATGGACACGCCGCCGATGTCCCAGCGGTCGCAGGTGGCGAACAGCGGGAGCATGCCGATCGACGCGTGCTCGGCGGCGTGCAGAGCGCCGCCGAGGATCTCCGGGCTGATCCGGGCCGCGTCCAGCTGGTCCTCGGTGACCGTCCACCACACGGCGCGGGTGCGGAGCGTACGAGGAGGGAGGTCGAGTTTCGACTCGCCCAGCACTTCACCGGTGATGACACGACGACGCAGGAAGGAGACGACCTGGTTGGTGACTTCGACGGAGCCGTAGCACAACCGGCCCTCGCCCCAGGGGACTTCGGTGTCCGTCTCCAGGACGGAGATGGACGTCGTGTCGCGGGCGACCGTCGAATACGGCGGGTTGGCCTCCTCGACCAGGGCGACGGAGTCCTCCAGGTCCAGGTGCTTCACCAGGTACGTACGGCCCTGGTGGAGGTGGACCGCGCCCTCGTGGACCGTGGTGTGCGCGGAGCCCGCGTCGACCGTGCCGAGCAGCCGCCCGGTCCCGGCCTCGACGATCTGTACCGGACTGCCGCCCTCGCCGCGGATGTCGGTCAGGTCGGCGGCCCGCTCCCGACGGGTCCAGTGCCACGCCGTCGTCCGCCGGCGCAGCAGCTTCGCGGCCTCCAGCTGTGGCAGCAGATCCGCGGCGGCCGGGCCGAAGAGCTCCAGATCCTCTTCGGTGAGGGGGATCTCGGAGGCGGCGGCGCACAGGTGCGGGGCGAGGACGTACGGGTTGTCGGGGTCGAGGACGGTGGATTCCACCGGCTGGTCGAACAGGGCCTCGGGGTGGTGCACGAGGAATGTGTCCAGCGGGTCGTCGCGGGCGACGAGGACGGCGAGTGCGCCCTGCCCCGAGCGGCCGGCGCGGCCCGCCTGCTGCCACAGGGAGGCCCGGGTGCCCGGGTAGCCCGCGATGACGACGGCGTCCAGGCCGGAGACGTCGATGCCGAGTTCGAGGGCGGTGGTGGCGGCGAGGCCGAGGAGTTCGCCGGAGTGCAGGGCGCGCTCCAGAGCGCGGCGTTCCTCGGGGAGGTAGCCGCCGCGGTAGGCGGCCACGCGCCGGGCCAGTGAGCGGTCGATCTCGGCGAGACGCTCCTGGGCGATCACCGCGATCAGCTCGGCGCCGCGGCGGGACCGTACGAAGGCGACGGAGCGCACGCCCTGGAGGGTCAGGTCGGTGAGGAGGTCGGCCGTCTCGGCGGTGGCGGTACGCCGAACAGGTGCTCCCTTCTCGCCGTGCAGCTCGGTGAGCGGGGGCTCCCAGAGTGCGAACACGAGTTCGCCGCGAGGGGAGGCGTCGTCGGCGATCTCGACGACCGGGAGGCCGGTCAGCCGACGGGCGGCGACCGAGGGCTCCGCGCCGGTCGCGGAGGCCAGCAGGAAGACCGGGGAGGAGCCGTAGCGGGCGCACAGACGGCGCAGCCTGCGCAGTACCTGGGCCACGTGGGAGCCGAAGACGCCGCGGTAGGTGTGGACCTCGTCGATGACGACGTACTTCAGGGCGCGGAGGAAGGAGGACCAGCGGGGGTGGGAGGGCAATATCCCGCGGTGCAGCATGTCGGGGTTGGTCAGGACGTAGTTGGCGTACTGCCGTACCCACTCGCGTTCCTCGAACGGAGTATCGCCGTCGTACACGGCTGGGCGAACCGCATTGCCCAAAGGTTGTGAAAGTTCCTTCACCGAACGGCGCTGATCGGCTGCAAGGGCCTTTGTGGGGGCCAGATAGAGCGCGGTGGCCCCCCGGCCGTTCGGAGCCTCGGAGCCGTCCAGGAGGGCCGTCAGGACCGGTGTGAGGTACGCCAGGGACTTTCCCGAGGCGGTGCCGGTGGCGACGATCACGGAGTCGCCGTCCAGAGCGTGCTCGGCGGCCAGTGCCTGGTGGGCCCAGGGGTGCTCGATGCCCGCGGCCTGCACCGCGGCGATGACCTCCGGACGGATCCGGTCGGGCCACACTGCATGGCGACCCGCCCGCGGGGGCAAGTGCTCCGTATGAGTGATGCGCGAAGCCCGGCTCGGCCCCGAGGCGAGCCGGTCAAGGACCGTGCCCGGATCGGGGCGGGAAGCGGTGTCCGTCGAGGGTCGATCGGATCGGTGATTCTTGGCCATCGGCACCGAGTGTGTCACTGGCGTGACCGACAATGGGCCCAAGGCGTCGTGCACGCCTGCCGGTAAGTGATTGAATGCCATCGCGGCTGGCGAACCGTCCCGGGGGCTCTGCCGAGGTGTCCCTTGGGATGACCGCTCGATAGCAAGGTGCTGGAGGATCCGTGGACCTGTCCCTGTCGACCCGTACCGTCGGCGATCGTACGGTCGTCGAGGTCGGTGGCGAAATCGATGTATATACCGCGCCCAAGCTGCGCGAGCAGCTGGTCGAGCTGGTGAACGACGGCAATTTTCACCTTGTCGTCGACATGGAGGGCGTGGACTTCCTCGACTCCACCGGGCTCGGCGTGCTGGTGGGCGGCCTGAAGCGTGTGCGTGCCCATGAGGGCTCGCTGCGACTGGTCTGCAACCAGGAGCGCATTCTGAAGATCTTCCGCATCACCGGTCTCACCAAGGTGTTCCCCATCCACACCTCGGTCGAGGAAGCGGTAGCGGCCACCGACTGACCCCGTACCCGGGCCTCACGAGTGATGTGGCGTCCGAGACGGTAGAAGCAATGGACGGGGGACCGGGCCTCGGCGGCCTGGCCCCCTGACAGCACGCCCGTAGTTGAGGGGGATGCATGGCCACCGTTGAACTCCGCTTCAGCGCGCTGCCCGAGCACGTCAGGACCGCCCGACTGGTGGCGGCAGCGGTGGCGCGCAGGGCCGGAGTGGACGAGGCCGTCCTCGACGAGGTCAGACTCGCCGTCGGCGAGGCCTGTACTCGTGCCGTCGGACTGCACCAGAGCAACGGCATCTCGGCGCCGGTGCAGGTGAAGCTGATCGAGGAGGAGAAGCAGTTCTCCATCGAGGTCGGCGACGAGGCGCCGCGTTCGGCGCCCGGTGAGACGGCACCCGGTGCCTCGGGTGATCCGGACATGGATGCCGAGGAGGACGAGATGGGCCTCGCGGTCATCAGTGGCCTCGTCGACGATGTCGAAGTCACCGCCGGTGCACACGGTGGACTGATCAAGATGAGCTGGCCGACCACGCCGCCGGCCGCGCTCGTTCCCTGATCGCACCCCCGCAACACACTCGAAGGGCCCTGCTGAGCAGGGCCCTTTTTGTATGCCCGCTCCGGCCGGGGTCCCGCCCGGCCTTTTCGTGAATTCATTCACGATCAATCACGCGATTATTGGATCAAGCGTCAACGCTTTTAGGGCATTACTTCTTTTGGGTTCCATCGATGCCCGTCGATCATTTGCTGATGGGCATGTGAAGGCGAATTCCGCTTACCGGGCACTGTTTTGATCAGGTTCCGGTACCTACAATCCGTCCACATCTTGAGCTCAGCACAGGCGTCAAGGAGGACGAATGGCGGGGCTTTCTACCCCTCATCAGTTTGACCATCCCACAACCTTCGCATCCGCAGTACTGACCAATGACAATCGCTTGATCGTGATGGTCATCGGTGCCGTGGCCCTGGCGGCCCTGGCGGTCGCCGGGGTGCTGGTACGGCAAGTGCTCGCGGCAGGCGAGGGCACCGACAGCATGAAGAAGATCGCGACGGCCATCCAGGAAGGCGCGAACGCCTACCTGGGCCGGCAGATGCGCACGCTCGGTGTATTCGCCGTCGTGGTCTTCTTCCTGCTCATGCTGCTGCCCGCGGACGACTGGAATCAGCGCGCCGGACGATCGATCTTCTTCCTGATCGGCGCGGCGTTCTCGGCGACCACCGGTTATATCGGTATGTGGCTCGCCGTACGCAGCAACGTCCGCGTGGCCGCCGCGGCAAGGGAAGCGACTCCGGCCGAGGGTGAACCCGAAAAGGATCTCACCGCCGTCTCGCACAAAGCCATGAAGATCGCTTTTCGTACCGGCGGCGTCGTCGGCATGTTCACGGTGGGGCTCGGTCTGCTGGGAGCCTCCTGTGTGGTGCTGGTGTACGCGGCCGACGCGCCGAAGGTCCTGGAGGGCTTCGGTCTCGGCGCGGCGCTGATCGCCATGTTCATGCGTGTGGGCGGCGGCATCTTCACCAAGGCCGCCGACGTCGGCGCCGACCTGGTCGGCAAGGTCGAGCAGGGCATTCCGGAGGACGATCCGCGCAATGCCGCGACCATCGCCGACAACGTGGGCGACAACGTCGGCGACTGCGCCGGCATGGCCGCGGACCTCTTCGAGTCGTACGCCGTCACACTCGTCGCCGCGTTGATCCTCGGCAAGGCGGCGTTCGGCGACGCCGGGCTCGCCTTCCCGCTGATCGTGCCCGCGATCGGCGTCCTCACCGCGATGGTCGGCATCTTCGCGGTGGCACCCCGGCGCTCCGACCGCAGCGGCATGTCCGCGATCAACCGCGGCTTCTTCATCTCCGCGGTGATCTCTTTGGTGCTGGTGGCGGCGGCCGTCTTCGTCTACCTGCCGGGGAAGTACGCCGACCTCGACGGCGTCACGGACGCGGCGATCAGGGCCAAGGACGGCGACCCGCGGATCCTCGCGGTCGTCGCGGTGGCCATCGGCATCGTGCTCGCCGCCCTCATCCAGCAGCTGACCGGCTACTTCACCGAGACCACCCGTCGTCCCGTACGGGACATCGGTAAGAGCTCGCTCACCGGCGCGGCCACCGTTGTCCTGGCCGGTATCTCCATCGGTCTGGAATCGGCCGTCTACACCGCCCTGCTGATCGGCCTCGGCGTCTACGGGGCCTTCCTGCTCGGCGGTACGTCGATCATCCTCGCGCTGTTCGCGGTGGCGCTCGCCGGAACCGGCCTGCTCACCACGGTCGGCGTCATCGTCGCCATGGACACCTTCGGTCCGGTCTCCGACAACGCGCAGGGCATCGCCGAGATGTCCGGCGACGTCACGGGCGCGGGCGCCCAGGTGCTCACCGACCTGGACGCGGTGGGCAACACCACCAAGGCCATCACCAAGGGCATCGCCATCGCCACGGCCGTCCTCGCGGCCTCGGCGCTCTTCGGCTCGTACCGGGACGCGATCCTCACCGCCGCGAACGACGTGGGCGAGAAGGTCTCCGGGCCCGGCGCGCCACTGAACCTGATGATGGACATCTCGCAGCCCAACAACCTGGTGGGCCTGATCGCGGGCGCGGCGGTCGTCTTCCTGTTCTCGGGCCTCGCGATCAACGCGGTGTCCCGGTCCGCGGGGGCCGTGGTCTACGAGGTGCGGCGGCAGTTCCGCGAGCACCCCGGGATCATGGACTACACGGAGAAGCCGGAGTACGGGCGGGTCGTCGACATCTGCACCAAGGACGCCCTGCGGGAGCTGGCCACTCCGGGTCTGCTCGCCGTCCTGGCGCCCATCGCCATCGGCTTCACGCTCGGCGTCGGCGCGCTCGGTTCGTATCTGGCGGGCGCGATCGGCACCGGCACGCTGATGGCGGTCTTCCTCGCCAACTCCGGAGGTGCCTGGGACAACGCGAAGAAACTCGTCGAGGACGGCCACCACGGCGGCAAGGGCAGCGAGGCCCATGCCGCCACGGTGATCGGCGACACCGTCGGTGACCCCTTCAAGGACACCGCGGGCCCCGCGATCAACCCGCTCCTCAAGGTGATGAACCTGGTGGCGCTGCTGATCGCACCCGCGGTCGTGAAGTTCTCGTACGGCGACGACAAGAACCTCGGTATGCGCATCCTGATCGCGGTGCTCTCGATCCTTGTGATCGTGGGCGCGGTGTACATCTCCAAGCGGCGCGGGATCGCCGTGGGTGACGAAGGCAACGCGGAACGAGTGTCGAAGTCTCACGACGCCGCGGTGGTTTCGTAGGGTTCGGGTCTTTGGGCAGGTCCCCACGGGCGGGCGGCACGCAGCGACGTGCCGCCCGCCCGTCGTTCGTGTGTGTTCACACCTGTGTCGTGAGCCTTCTCTCGCGTGGAGCAAATAGCCGCAATAGAGACTAAATCGGAAATTCACCATGGGGGTGACACCCGTGCGGCGTGTAAGTTCCGGGGCCGAGAGCCACGGAAGGGACCAATCCGGTGAACAAGAAGCTCACGGCCGCACTGTCCGGCGGTGCGGTACTGGTGCTGGCGCTGTCGGCATGCAGCAGCGGTAGTAGTAGCAAGGACGACAAGCTGGACCCCTGGGCCAAGCAGGTCTGTGACGCGGTGCAGCCGCAGGTCCAGAAGATCGCGGCCGCCAACACCGCGATCCAGAAGGAGACCACGGACCAGAGCGCACCGGCGGACGTGCAGAAGGCCGACTCCAAGGGCTTCCAGGACATCTCCGACGCCTACAAGGCGATGGCGGCCGCCATCGAGAAGGCCGGCCCGCCGGACGTGGACGGCGGCAAGACCAAGCAGGAGAACGCGGTCAAGGAGCTCAACGCCCTCTCCGCCTCCTACGCCGATCTGGGGAAGCAGTCCGACGCGCTGAACACGAAGGACCAGGCGAAGTTCGCGGACGGTCTCGACGGCGTCGCCAAGCAGTTGGAGAAGCTCAGCAAGACCGGGACCGACGCCCTGAAGGAGCTCGAAGCGGGCGACGTCGGCAAGGCGATGGCCAAGCAGGTGAGCTGCAAGTCCGCCTCCGCGTCCGCCTCGCCGGCGACCACCCAGGGCTGACCCCCGGAGAACGACCGCGGAGCGACCGCAGAGCGGGATCCGCCCCGTCACCCGGAAAGAGCCCGGTACGCGCGCGTACCGGGCCCGTGGCGCATGCCCCACAGCTCTCGGCGCAAGCCCACGACTGTCGACGACGCATGCCCACGGCTACCGGCGCAAGCCCCCACGACTCCTCGTGCGGGCTTGTCCGCATTGGCACGGGCTCTGTCCATAGGTGTGCGTCCCTTTCGGCGGGAACGGACACAATGGGGGACGTGAGTCACACCAGCCTGTCACCGTTGCCCTCGTCCGACCGCGTCGACGTCGCCGCTCGGCTGCGGGACGCCCTGCTCGGCGCCTCCTTCACCGCCGACGGCCTGCTCGACCTGCTCGGCGCCCCCGCGTACGCGGCGCTGGCGCGCAGCGAGACCGTGCCCGCGCTCCGGGCGACCCGCGGGGACACACCGCTGGAGACGCTCGTACGGCTGTTCCTGCTCCAGCAGCCCGTGCCGCACGCGCGCGTGGCGGACGTACTGCCGGTGGAGGACTGCCTGGCGAGCGGCTGGCTGACCCGGGCGGGCGCGGACGAGATCGCCGCGACCGTGGACATCCGGCCGTACGGCGGGCCCGGCGGCGAGGACTGGTTCATCGTGTCCGACCTGGGGTGTGCCGTCGGCGGCGCGGGCGGCATCGGCAGCCGCGAGGAGGGTGTCGTCCTCGGTGTGGGCGGCGCGTCCACGACCCTGGCCGGCATCACCGTCCGTACGCCCGTCTCCTCCGCGCTCGACCTCGGCACCGGCTCCGGGATCCAGGCCCTGCACGCCGCGCAGCACGCCACGCGCGTGACCGCGACCGACCTCAACCCGCGCGCCCTGCACATCACCGCGCTCACCCTCGCGATCTCCGGTGCCCCGGCGGCCGATCTGCGTGAGGGCTCCCTCTTCGAACCGATCGCGGACGACGAGACGTACGACCTGATCGTCTCGAACCCGCCCTTCGTGATCTCGCCCGGCGCCCGGCTCACCTACCGCGACGGCGGGATGGGCGGGGACGATCTGTGCCGCACGCTCGTTCAGCAGGCGGGAGAGCGGCTCAGTGACGGGGGGTACGCGCAGTTCCTGGCCAACTGGCAGCACGTGGAGGGTGAGGACTGGCAGGACCGGCTGCGCTCCTGGGTGCCGCGCGGCTGTGACGCCTGGATCGTGCAGCGCGAGGTGCAGGACGTCACGCAGTACGCGGAGTTGTGGCTGCGCGACGCGGGCGACCACCGCGACGACCCTGCCGAGTACCAGGCGCGGTACGACGCCTGGCTGGACGAGTTCGAGGCCCGCAAGGTCAAGGCCGTCGGCTTCGGATGGATCACGCTGCGCAGAACGGCGGCCGCCGAGCCGTCCATCACGGTCGAGGAGTGGCCGCACTCCATCGAGCAGCCGCTCGGCGAGACCGTGCGCGCGCACTTCGACCGCGTCGACTACCTGCGGGCGAGCGACGACGCGGCCCTGCTCGCCGGTCACTTCAGGCTCGTCGCCGAGGTCGTCCAGGAGCAGGTCGGGCTGCCCGGCGCCGAGGACCCGGAGCACGTGGTGCTGCGTCAGCACCGGGGGATGCGCCGGGCCACCAAGGTGGACACGGTCGGCGCGGGCTTCGCGGGCGTGTGCGACGGCACGCTGAGCGCCGGGCGGATCCTGGACGCCATCGCCCAATTGGTCGGCGAGGACCCGGTGTTGCTGCGTGACCGGACGCCCGCGCAGATCCGGCTGCTGGTGGAGCAGGGGTTCCTCGAGCCCGCGGAGTGAAGGGCTGGGTCGCATGTGCCTGTTCTGGCGGGATTGGGCCAACATTGATCAGGATTGGTCGGTAAAAGGGCTCCTGTCAGTGGTGCGTGCGAAGCTACCTTCAAGAGACAAGCTCCATGCGTCCTCGGGGGAGGCGCGCTGTCTCGGGGGAGGTGCCATGGCGGGGGAGACGCCGGATCAGGGCGAGGTCAGGGTCATCGGCGGCCGGTACCGGCTCGGACGCCCACGACGAGGGCGACGACGGGGGCACGAAGGACACGACGGCGAAGAAGCGCCCCACGGGGAGTCCGTCGCCGGGACCGACGGGGCCGGTGTATCCGTACGGTGAACAGGTGGGCCTCACCAAGCCGTTGCAGGCCGGGGACTGTGTGAAGGCGGTCTGGTCGGGGCCCACCTTCAAGTCGGCGCTCAACCTGGGCGTCGTGAACTGCGCCAAGGACTGGCCGGACGGCCAGGTCGTGGCCGTCGACACGGCCGACGACTACGCCGACGCCCTCGCCCATGGCGCGCAGCGCTGCACCAGCCAGAGCACGGCGACGGCCGACGCCCTGCCCGACGCGGGTGTGTACGCCGTCGTACCGACGAAGGACGGGTTCGGCGCGGCCAAAGGCGGTACGGCATGTCTCGTGCTCGGACGGCATGTCGCGATAGGCGGCGAGGTGGGGCGGTTCCGGGACGCGGGCGTGAACCTGTGGCCCACTCAGATGGGCACCGGGGACTGCTGGAACTACGCGGAGAAGGACAAGAGCTTCGATGCTCACCTGGCGGACTGCGGCGAGCCGCATACCGACCAGGTGATCGGCACCGCGCAGGCCGCGGCGGGCATGGACTACAAGAAGGCCCTCGCCCAGGGAGGCAAGCTCCGTACCAACAAGTTCGCGTCGAGTTGGGCGTCCGACACGGAGCACACCGTCTCGGGTTGGCTGGCCGGTGAGGAGGAGTGGAATCAAGGTTTCAGCAAAGTCGTGTGCACCGTGAGACGGGTCGACGGCACGCGGACGAGCGAGCGGATACCCGACCCCGCCACGGTCTGAGCGGTCCATGGTGCGCCGTCTTCCCGGCGTTCACCGCAGGTTCGCACGTCGGCTTCCGGGGAGTGGCAGCCTCCCCACCCGGGGGCCCGGGGTGGAAGGACATATCAATGGAAAGCGGACCGGCAATCTTCGTGGGGACGGTGTTCGCCCTGTTCGGAGGCGGACTGCTGGTCTGGACCGCGGTGCGGGTGCGACACGGCGAGCCCGTCGCCGCCGGTGTGAACCGCGTCGCATCGGCGACGCTCGCCGGCGTCGCCGGAGCGGGTGCGCTGGTACTGGGGATGTGGTGTTTTACGCGCGCGTGAGAGGCGGGTCTCCGGTAACTGAGAGGTCACGCTCCGGATAGGCCTGAAAGGGCTGCTGGACACTCCGGGCGGCAGGAATGGCGGTAGTCGGGTTACCGTTCGAGTGGCCGTTGCGGGCTTTTCCCGTTTGACACGGGGGCGGGATGTACCGTCACACTCCGCAGCGTCAGCATGACCCGACCCCCGGGACCAAGGCCTGGGGAGACCCCCTGCGTCGACCGGAGAGAAGAGCGAAGTTGTCCCCGACCAGCGACACCGCACACGGCGGCCGCCGACTCGTCATCGTCGAGTCGCCTGCCAAGGCGAAGACGATCAAGGGCTATCTCGGCCCCGGCTATGTCGTCGAAGCGAGCGTCGGGCACATCCGCGACCTCCCCAACGGTGCCGCGGAGGTGCCCGAGGAGTACACCGGCGAGGTGCGCCGCCTCGGCGTGGACGTCGAGCACGACTTCCAGCCCATCTATGTGGTCAACGCCGACAAGAAGGCCCAGGTCAAGAAGCTCAAGGACCTGCTGCGCGACTCCGACGAGCTCTACCTCGCCACCGATGAGGACCGCGAGGGCGAGGCCATCGCGTGGCACCTCCAGGAAGTGCTCAAGCCCAAGGTCCCGGTCAAGCGGATGGTCTTCCACGAGATCACCAAGGCCGCGATCCAGGCCGCCGTCGCCAACCCGCGCGAGCTCAACCAGAAGCTCGTCGACGCCCAGGAGACCCGCCGTATCCTCGACCGCCTCTATGGCTACGAGGTCTCGCCGGTCCTGTGGAAGAAGGTCATGCCGCGGCTGTCGGCGGGCCGTGTGCAGTCCGTGGCGACCCGGCTCGTCGTCGAGCGGGAGCGCGAGCGCATCGCCTTCCGCTCCGCCGAGTACTGGGACCTGACCGGCACCTTCCTCACCGGCCGCGCCGGTGACGCCAGCGACCCGTCCAACCTGGTCGCCCGCCTCACCACGGTCGACGGCAAGCGCGTCGCCCAGGGCCGCGACTTCGACTCGCTCGGTCAGCTGAAGAGCGCGAACACGCTGCACCTGGACGAGACCAACGCCCGTGCGCTGGCCGCCGCCCTGGAGAACACGAACTTCGCGGTCCGCTCGGTCGAGTCCAAGCCGTACCGCCGCTCGCCGTACGCGCCGTTCCGCACGACGACCCTCCAGCAGGAGGCCTCGCGCAAGCTCGGCTTCGGCGCGAAGGCCACCATGCAGGTGGCCCAGAAGCTGTACGAGAACGGCTTCATCACGTACATGCGTACGGACTCCACGACCCTCTCGGAAACGGCGATCTCCGCCGCCCGCGCCCAGGTCACGCAGCTCTACGGCGCCGACTACCTGCCGGCCCAGCCGCGGACGTACGCCGGGAAGGTCAAGAACGCGCAGGAGGCGCACGAGGCGATCCGTCCCTCGGGTGATCGTTTCCGCACCCCGGCCGAGACGGGCCTGACCGGCGACCAGTTCAAGCTGTACGAGCTGATCTGGAAGCGGACCGTCGCCTCCCAGATGAAGGACGCGGTCGGCAACTCCGTGACCGTGAAGATCGCGGGCACGGCCTCCGACGGCCGCGACGCCGAGTTCAGCGCGTCCGGCAAGACGATCACCTTCCACGGCTTCCTGAAGGCGTACGTCGAGGGCGCGGACGACCCGAACGCCGAGCTCGACGACCGTGAGCGCCGTCTCCCGCAGGTCAACGAGGGTGACCCGCTGTCCGCCGAGGAGATCACGGTCGACGGGCACGCCACCAAGCCCCCGGCCCGCTACACCGAGGCGTCGCTGGTCAAGGAGCTCGAAGAGCGCGAGATCGGCCGCCCGTCGACGTACGCGTCGATCATCGGCACGATCCTCGACCGCGGATACGTGTTCAAGAAGGGCACGGCACTCGTGCCGTCCTTCCTGTCCTTCGCCGTGGTCAACCTCCTGGAGAAGCACTTCGGACGGCTCGTCGACTACGACTTCACGGCCAAGATGGAGGACGACCTCGACCGCATCGCGCGGGGCGAGGCGCAGGCCGTGCCGTGGCTCAAGCGGTTCTACTTCGGCGAGGGCGACGCCGCGGGCGCAGCCGAGGCCGGCAACGGCGACGGGGACCACCTGGGCGGCCTCAAGGAGCTCGTCACCGACCTGGGCGCCATCGACGCCCGCGAGGTGTCGTCCTTCCCGGTCGGCGAGGGCATCGTGCTGCGTGTGGGCCGCTACGGCCCGTACATCGAGCGCGGTGAGAAGGACTCCGAGAACCACCAGCGCGCGGACGTGCCCGAGGACCTGGCCCCGGACGAGCTGAGCATCGAGCTCGCGGAGGAGCTGCTCGCCAAGCCGAGCGGTGACTTCGAGCTAGGTACGGACCCGGAGTCGGGCCACCAGATCATCGCCAGGGACGGCCGCTACGGCCCGTACGTCACCGAGGTGCTCCCCGAGGGCACCCCGAAAACGGGCAAGAACGCCGTCAAGCCGCGTACCGCCTCACTCTTCAAGTCGATGTCGCTCGACACGGTGACGCTCGGCGACGCCCTCAAACTGATGTCCCTGCCGCGCGTCGTCGGCAAGGATGCCGAGGGCGTGGAGATCACCGCGCAGAACGGGCGCTACGGGCCGTACCTGAAGAAGGGCACGGACTCGCGCTCCCTGCAGTCCGAGGACCAGCTCTTCACCATCACCCTCGAAGAGGCGCTGGAGATCTACTCCCAGCCCAAGCAGCGCGGGCGCGCGGCCGCCAAGCCGCCGCTCAAGGAGCTGGGCGAGGACCCGGTCAGCGGGAAGCCCGTCGTGGTCAAGGACGGCCGTTTCGGGCCGTACGTGACCGACGGCGAGACCAACGCGACCCTGCGCTCCGCCGACAGCGTCGAGGAGATCACTCCGGAGCGCGGCTACGAGCTGCTGGCGGAGAAGCGCGCCAAGGCTCCCGCCAAGAAGACCGCGAAGAAGGCCGCCGCCAAGAAGACGGCGACCAAGAAGGCCCCTGCCAAGAAGACCGCCGCGAAGAAGACGACGACTTCGAAGACGGCTGCCAAGAAGGCTCCGGCCAAGAAGGCCGTTGCCAAGAAGACGGCGGCTTCGGAGAACTGAGGTCCGGGCTCGCTGTCAGGTCTCGGCGGCCGCTGTCAGGTCTCGGCGGCTCGGCCAGGTCTCGCGGCCTCTGTCAGATTCAGATGTGGACGCCCCTACACCTTTCGGTGTGGGGGCGTCCACATGTTCGGGCACCCCTACGGGCAGTCAGTGGGGCCGGATAGGCTTGCAGGATGACGCGAGCCGAGCAGCCAACGGCCCCCACTCCGGCCCCCGACGACGCCCTGGTCGCAGATTCCCGCGAGCGCGCCGTCCGCGCGTTGCTGCGCCGACCTCAGCTGAAACGGTTGTGGAGCGCCCACCTGGTGGGCGGTGTCGGCGACACCCTGGCCCTGCTCGTGCTGGTCATCCTCGTCCTTCAGGCGGCGATCGCGGAGGGTTCCTTCGGCGGTGGCTACCGCGGGGTCGCCCTGGCCGTGGCGGCCGTCTTCGGGGCACGCATTCTGGCCACGCTGCTCTTCGGAGCCGTACTCCTCGGGCCGCTCACCTCGCTGACGTCCCAGGAGGGGCCGCTCGACCGGCGCTGGACCATGGTCGGAGCCGACGGACTGCGCGCCGTGCTCATGCTCCTCGCGCCCCTGTGGATCGACTGGACCCCGGACAACGCACTCGCCGCCCTCCTCGTCCTCGCCTTCGTGACCGGCGTCGCCGAGCGCTTCTGGACGGTGTGCCGGGAGAGCGCGGCGCCCGCGCTGCTGCCCGCGCCGCCGCTGGAGGGCGCCACCGTACGCCCACTGCCGGACCACCTGGACGCGCTGCGGCGCCTGTCACTGCGAACGGCCTTCGTGGCGGTGCCGATCGCGGCCGCCACGCTCGTCGTGGTGTCGCTCGTCAGCAACCTGCTGGGTGCCGGGATCGCCTGGTTCGACCAGCACCAGGGGGCGCTCGCCTCGTACGTCGCCGCCGGACTGTTCGCCGCCTCGCTCTCGGTGCTCACATTCCTCGAACTGCCCGACACCCGCACCCCGCGTGCGCGCTCGCCCCTGGAGGGCCTGCGCCGCCCCAAGACGGGCACGGGCGTCGACAAGGGCCGTACCGGCGCGATCCCGCTCCTGGTGCTCGCCTGCGCGGCCGTCGCCGCGGCGGTCGCGGCCGCCGTCGCCGTCTCCGTGCTGCAGGCCAAGGACCTGGGCGGCGGGCCGGTCACGTACGGCCTGCTGGTGCTGGCGCTGACCGGGGGTGTCGTCATCGGCATCCGGACGGCCCCCTCCGTGCTGCCGTCGCTGTCGCGGCGCAGGCTGCTCTCGCTGGCGATCGCGTTCACCGGGATCGCGCTGCTGGCCGCCGGTCTGGTCCCGGACGTCACCACGGTGTTGCTGATCGCCGCCCTCGCGGGCGTCGGCGCGGGCGTCGCCGCGAACACCGGGCACGCGCTGCTCGACCAGGAGACCGAGGAGTACCGGCGGGCGCGTACGACGGAACATCTGCACGCTGTCGTACGGGTCTCTGTGGCGCTCGGCGCCCTGCTGGCGCCCGTGGTGGCCGCAGCGATCGGCCCGCACCGGCTCGAGAACGGCAAGTTCGTGTTCGCGCACGGAGGCGCCGCCTTCACGCTGATGCTGGTGGGTGCCCTGCTGCTGCCGGTCGCCGCCCTGGTGCTCGCCAAGGTCGACGACCGCTCCGGAGTGCCGCTGCGGCACGACCTGCTGGACGCGCTGCGCGGCGGCGACGACCCGGTGCAGAATCCCACCGCGAACGGGTTCTTCATCGCCCTGGAGGGCGGCGACGGGGCCGGGAAGTCGACGCAGGCGGAAGCGCTCGCGGAGTGGATCCGCGCGAAGGGCCACGAGGTCGTGGTGACCCGCGAGCCGGGCGCCACGCCGGTCGGCAAGCGGCTGCGGTCGATCCTGCTGGACGTGTCGTCGGCGGGCCTGTCACACCGCGCGGAGGCGCTGCTGTACGCCGCCGACCGCGCCGAGCACGTGGACACGGTGGTGCGGCCCGCGCTGGAGCGGGGCGCCGTCGTCATCTCCGACCGCTACATCGACTCGTCGGTGGCCTACCAGGGAGCCGGCCGGGACCTGTCCCCGACCGAGATCGCCCGCATCAACCGATGGGCGACCAACGGACTGGTGCCGCATCTGACGGTGCTCCTCGACGTCTCCCCGGAGGCGGCGCGTGAGCGCTTCACGGAGGCGCCCGACCGGCTGGAGTCGGAGCCGGTCGAGTTCCACACGCGCGTACGGTCCGGTTTCCTGACGCTGGCCGCCGCCGACCCGGGCCGGTACCTGGTCGTCGACGCCGCCCAGGAGCCCGAGGCGGTCACCACCGTCGTCCGGCACCGGCTCGACGTGATGCTGCCCCTCTCCGAGGCCGAGGTGAAGGCCCAGGAGGAGGCACGCAAGGCGGCCGAGGAGGAGGCCCGGCGCAAGGCTGAGGAAGAGGCCGCCCGCAAGGCCGAGGAAGAGCGACTGGAGCGCGAGCGCCAGGAACAGCTCGCCCGGCTGCGTGCGGAGGAAGAGGAGCGCAAGCAGCGCGAGCTGGAGGAGGCTCAGCGGCGCGAGGCCGAGCGTCAGGCGGAGGAGGCCCGACAGCGCGCCGAGGAGGCCCGCCGCCGGGCCGAGGAGGAGCGGGCGCGGCTGCTGGCCGAGGAGCAGGCCCAGGCCGCCGAGCAGGACCGGCTGCGCAGGCTGGCCGAGGAGCAGGCACGGCTGCGGGCCGAGGCCGAGGAGCGCCGCCTGGAGAAGCAGCGCAAGGCCGAGGAGGCGCTGCTGCGGGCCGAGGAGGCGCGACGGGCCGCGACGGAGACGGCGGCAGCGGCAGCAGCGGCGGCCGCGGCGGCTTCGACGTCCGCTTCCGCTTCTGCTTCGACCGCGGCTTCTGCTTCAGCTCCTGCGTCGGCTTCTCCTTCCGCTTCGGCACCTGTGGGTTCTGGCGAGTCGTCGGCCGCGGGTCCCGTGGCAGACAACGAGACGACGGTGCCCACGCCGGTCGTGACGCCCCCGAGCACCTCGGGCGGCTCGGTGGACGAGACGACGGTGCTGCGGCCCGTGCGCTCCGGAGAGAGCCGCGAGGGTTCCCGTTCCGACTCGGAGGAGACGGCCAAGCTGCCGAAGCCGCCCGTGCCCGAGGAAGCGGCCGAGAAGACGGCCGTGCTCCCGCCGGTGGTTCCGGGGGCCGCGGACGAGACGACCGTGCTGCCGCCGGTGGCGCCGGGCGCGGCCGACGAGACGGCGGTGCTTCCTCCGGTACGCGACGCGGGCGCGGGTGCCGCCCCGGACGCCGGTGCGGGTGATCCCGCGGACCGGGTGCCTCCGGGGTTCTTCCGGGACGAGCGGCCCGAGCCCCGGCCCGAGAGGGCCGGTGACCGTACGCGCGAACTGCCCCAGGTCAATGCCGAAGGCGCACCGCGCCGCCGCCCTCGTTCCGACTGGGCGGAGGAAACCCCGCTCGACGATCTCCCGACCCTGGCGGACGAGCTGCTGGGCCCGCGTGACGACGACGAGCAGGACGACGGGAGCGAGGGACGGCGCGGTCGCCGCCGTCGCTGAGCCGCCGTTGGGAGCCGCTCCTGAGAGCGGCTGCCGAGAGCGGCGGCACCGCTGCCTGGCCGTGGTTCGAGGTTCGTGGTTCGTGGTTCGTGGAGCGGTCCGGGGACCTGTTGTCAGTGGCGACCCGCACAATGGACGCGGCAAGGCAAAGTGCGACGAAAGGGCGGTGCCCCGTGCCTGTATGGGACGACCTGGTGGGCCAGGACAAGGTGAGCGAGCAGCTCGCCGCCGCCGCTCGTGACGCCGACGCCCTCGTTTCGGCGGTCGCCGCGGACACCCCGCTCCCCGAGGCGTCCAAGATGACGCACGCCTGGCTGTTCACCGGCCCGCCCGGCTCCGGGCGTTCCACCGCGGCGCGGGCCTTCGCGGCGGCGCTCCAGTGCGTGAGCCCCGACCGCGCGCTGGGCGGAGTTCCCGGCTGCGGCTTCTGCGACGGCTGCCACACCAGCCTGATCGGGACGCACGCCGATGTGCAGATCGTCCGCACCGACCTCCTCTCCATCGGTGTCAAGGAGACCCGCGACCTGGTCCGCCGCGCCCAGATGTCCCCGGCGACCGGCCGTTGGCAGGTCATCGTCCTGGAGGACGCGGACCGCCTCACGGAGGGCGCGGGCAACGTCCTTCTGAAGGCCGTAGAGGAACCGGCCCCCCGTACGGTCTGGCTGCTCTGCGCGCCCTCCATCGAGGACGTCCTGCCCACCATCCGCTCCCGCTGCCGCCTGCTCACCCTGCGCACCCCGCCGGTGGACGCGGTGGCCGACATCCTCGTCCGCCGTGATGGCATCGAGCCCGCTGTCGCGGCGGCCGCCGCCCGCGCGACACAGGGGCACATCGGGCGCGCCCGCCGTCTCGCCACGGACCAGCGTGCCCGTGAGCGCCGGGCCGCCGTCCTCAAGCTCCCGCTGCGGGTCGACGACATCGGCGGCTGTCTCAAGGCGGCCCAGGAGCTGATCGACACGGCCTCGGAGGACGCCAAGCAGCTCGCCGAGGAAGTCGACGTCAAGGAGACCGAAGACCTGAAGACGGCCCTCGGCGCGTCGCAGGGCGGCCGTATGCCGCGTGGCACCGCGGGCGTCATGAAGGAGCTGGAGGACCGGCAGAAGCGCCGGAGAACGCGTACGCAGCGCGACAGCCTGGACCTGGCCCTCATCGACCTCACCGGCTTCTACCGCGACGTCCTCGCCCTCCAGCTCGGCTCCCGGGTGGCCCTCGCCAACACGGAGGCCGAGGATGTACTCGAGCGCCTAGCCCGCGGCAGCTCGCCGGAGGCGACCCTTCGCCGGATCGACGCGATCGCCGCGTGCCGCGAGGCACTGGACCGCAATGTGGCCCCGCTGCTGGCGGTGGAGGCGATGACGATGGCGCTGCGGGCGGGCTGAGCCGAGAGTCTCGACGGCACGCTCGAGCCGATGAACTGGAGCCGACAGCGACCAGCCGACAGCCGGGCCGGGCCGGGCCGTGCCCGGGAGCCGGAGTGAGGAGCTGAGGCGAGGTGTGGGGACCAGGAGTTGAGTCGCCGTGTTGACGGAATCACTCGTACGAGGCACATCCACGACTGTTGGTGATCATCGAGTCGCTCAGGGTTACGCTCGCGAGATGTACTCCAGGTACTTCAGGCGCACCCCCCGGCCGCCCCGGTCCCGTCGGCCGAACCGACCCCGCGGTGCGATCCGCGCGATGCGTACCGTCCGTGCGGGCGGCGTGCTGCTCGCCGCCACCGCGCTGCTCGTCTCTGCCTGCTCCACGGGAAGTTCGACCAGGACGGCCACGACGTCGGCGGACGCGGTGCTGGCCGCACTGCCCCGCGCCACACCCTCCACGCTGTCGTCGTACTACAACCAGAAGCTGGCCTGGCGCAGCTGCGGCGCCTCCGGCTTCGAGTGCGC
Source organism: Streptomyces sp. NPDC007095 (assembly GCF_040634475.1). Classification (NCBI taxonomy): domain Bacteria; kingdom Bacillati; phylum Actinomycetota; class Actinomycetes; order Kitasatosporales; family Streptomycetaceae; genus Streptomyces; species Streptomyces sp. NPDC007095. The sequence goes on along the minus strand of NZ_JBEYFS010000007.1, from coordinate 90,015 downwards.
CACGATGAAGGCGCCTCTCGACTACGCGAAACCGGCCTCGGGCGACGTCAAGCTGGCCGTGGCCCGCAAGAAGGCGACGGGTCCCGGCAAGCGCATCGGCTCGCTGCTGGTCAACCCGGGCGGCCCGGGCGGCTCGGCGGTGGGCTACCTGCAGTCGTACGCGGGGATCGGCTACCCGGCTGAGGTCCGTGCCCGCTACGACATGGTCGCGGTCGACCCGCGCGGGGTGGCCCGCAGCGAGCCCGTCGAGTGCCTCACCGGCCACCAGATGGACACGTACACGGAGACGGACGTCACCCCCGACGACAAGAAGGAGACGGGTGAACTGGTCGACGCGTACAAGAAGTTCGCCGAGGGCTGCGGCCGGCACTCGCCGAACCTGCTGCGGCACGTGTCCACGGTCGAAGCGGCCCGGGACATGGACATCCTGCGCGCGGTCCTGGGCGACCAGAAGCTGAACTACGTGGGGGCGTCGTACGGGACGTTCCTCGGGGCGACGTACGCGGGCCTGTTCCCGGACCGGGTGGGCCGCATGGTCCTGGACGGCGCGATGGACCCGTCCCTGTCCGCACGCAAACTCAACCAGGACCAGACGGCGGGCTTCGAGACGGCGTTCCAGTCCTTCGCGAAGGACTGCGTGCGCCACAGCGACTGCCCGCTGGGTGGCCCGGGCGCGAGCCCGGACCAGGTCGGCAAGAACCTCAGCGCCTTCTTCAAGAAGCTCGACGCGAAGCCGATCCCGACGGGCGACGCGGGAGGCCGCAAGCTCGGCGAGGCGCTCGCGACGACGGGCGTGATCGCGGCGATGTACGACCAGGCGGCGTGGCCGCAGCTGCGCGAGGCGCTCACCGCGGCGATGAAGGACAAGGACGGCGCGGGCCTGCTCGCCCTCTCCGACAGCTATTACGAGCGCGACGCCGACGGCAAGTACGCGAACCTGATGTTCGCCAACGCGGCCGTGAACTGCCTCGACCTCCCGGCGGCCTTCTCCACACCCGACCAGGTGGAGAAGGGTCTTCCCGGCTTCGAGAAGGCGTCCCCCGTCTTCGGTGACGGCCTGGCCTGGGCCTCCCTCAACTGCGCGTACTGGCCCGTGAGGCCCACCGGCGAGCCGCACCGCATCGAGGCGAAGGGCGCGGGCCCGATCCTCGTGGTCGGCACCACCCGGGACCCGGCCACCCCCTATGCCTGGGCCAAGTCCCTCGCCTCCCAGCTCTCCTCCGGAGTCCTCCTCACCTACGTCGGCGACGGTCACACCGCGTACGGCCGCGGCAGCGTCTGCATCGACTCCACGATCGACCGCTACCTCCTCCAGGGCACCCCTCCCGCGAAGGGAAAGCGCTGCTCATAGCCCTCCCACACGCCCCGGAAGCGGCCCTCCCGGGGCGTGTACAGAGCACCCTCGGAAACTGTGTAGACTTACCGACGTTGCTGATCGCACCATAGTGCGGACAGCGCGCCGCCTTAGCTCAGATGGCCAGAGCAACGCACTCGTAATGCGTAGGTCTCGGGTTCGAATCCCGAAGGCGGCTCTGTGGAAGCCCCAGGATTCTCACTCGCCGTGACCTGGGGCTTTTGCTTGTTCATTGCCCACCACGCTTCCTGTGAGAGCCGGGCGCTACTGTCCCCTAGTTGCAGTGCTAGTTGCGATAGAACATTCGTTCACCCCCACAGCGCGTCTCCCATCCGCTGCGCCGCGTCCTGCGCAAGCGGTGATCCAACGTGCGTGTAGCGCACCATCATTCGCATCGAAGAGTGCCCGAGGACTTCCATCACAACGCGGGGGCTGATGCCGGACTCGATCATCAGCGTGCCCGCGGTATGCCGGCCGTCGTGGACCCGCGCGTCCCGCAGTCCGGCCGCCGCGAGGATGTCCTTCCACTCGTCCCAGTCCTGCCGGGGATCGATGCGCCGCCCGTTCTCCTGACAGAACACCAGGCCGTTCTCTTCCCAGAGTTGGCCAGCCGCCAGGCGCTCGCGCAGCTGCTCCGCGCGCTGTGCCCGGAGTACCGGAATCAGCGGGGGAGGGATCGTCACAATGCGCTTGTTCTTGCCCTTCGGCTCCCGGAACACCAGGCCCCCGCCCGTACGTTCCGGGCATGTCTTGGCGTGCGCGGTGCAGCCCTTGCGGCACGGCTTGGGGCAACCGTTCTTCAGCTTCAAGTGCTGCTTGCACGTGGCCTTGCAGCCCTTGCGGTGATGCTTCTCGCCGCAGGCATGCGCGTCCTCGCACCCGTGGCGCCAGGTGAGGCGCTGTAGCTGCCACCAGATCTTCATGACCCCGGTGTCCAGGTCCACGTACTTCCACCGCAGCCCCAGCGCTTCACCCTGACGCAGGCCGATGGCGAGTGCGACAGACCAGCGTGCACCGTTGCGCCGGCGCCCGGCCTCGGTGAGCAACGCGCGCGCGTCGGCCTGGCTGTACGGCTCGATCTCCACCTCGGCAGGCTGCGGCGGCTCAACCAGCGTCGCCACGTTCCGGTGGACGATGTCGCGCTGCATGGCCACCTTCAGCGCACGGGCGATGATCCGGTGCGTCTTCAACACGGTTCCGCTGGACAGTTCACGCTTGAGCATGTCCAGGTACAGCGCGTCCAGGTGCTCCGCGGCGAGCTTGTCCACGCGGTGCTTGCCGATCCCGGGGAACAGGTACAGGCGGCACTTCGAGCGGTAGTCGTCCAGGGTCCGCGGTGCCATCGTGCCGTCGGCGACCTTGCGGGCACAGGCCGTGTCCATCCACGTCGTGAGCCACTGCTCGACAGTCGGCGCGCGGCCGGCCTTCCGGGTCTTGCCCGCATCGCGCTCGCGCTCCAGCTCGCGGACCTTCGCACGCACGACGCTCTCGTCCGGCCCCATGCGGTGTCGGCGGTCTGGAGCGCCGTTCGGCTTCGTGCCCACCGTCACCCATCCGTGCCACTTCCCGTCGGCATCGGAGAAGTAGACGCTGCTCTCGCCGTTGCTCCGGCGCCCGCTCACCCTGCTCGGCCTGTCCGGGCAGGCGGCAGGATGCCGCGCTTGCGGGCCTCGTACACCCACCGATGCACGGTGCGTACGGGGACGTCCGCGAGCTCCGAGATGACGGGAGCGGGCGCCTGCTGAGAGTCCGTTGCCCACCGGTAGACGTCGGCAACGTCCTTCAAGAAGTCGTCAGTGAGGCGTCCCTCCGGGGCCTTGATCTGCGGAATTCGTCCCTTGTCGCTTACGAGCATGCCGCTCGGCATGGGGTTGAAGTACATCGTGGTGATGTCCTCGGTGGCCTCGAAGTACTGGTCGAGGGTGTCCAGCGTTGGCGCTTTGGCGTCGGTCTCGAAGGCATCGACCCCGGCTGTGAAAGCGTCGCGCGCCTGGGCTTGCGTGCGAGGCCCGGTCTCCGTGGGCACCGGGTCGGCAAGCAGGGTCAAGGACAGCATCGTCTCAAGGTTGGACAGGGGGAGGCGGCGCCAGATTCGCCCGCTCAAAGCCTCATCCCCACGGGCCAGCATGACAACGGAGCGTAGATCGATCCGTTCCTGTCCCACCGGTCCCGCAATGGCGTAGTGCAGGTAGATCAACGGGCCGCCCGCCCGCTCCCTCAGCCGGAACCAGCCGCCGGGGCGGACGTCGATATCCCATACGTCGGTCAGTAGGTCCATGCCGCCGAGCATGGCAGCGCGCCACTGAATGAGCAAGTGCCACCACGCACGCGAGCAAGTGCCACCAGGTACTTGCGCGACCCTCGGCGACCCTCTAGTGTTGGTGACGAGCAAGCGGCGACAGGTACGCGCCGCCACCTACTCGGGAGATCGAAATGGCTCGCATCCTGTACCCCACCGACGAGGTCGCAGAGCAACTCGGCGTCGGTCTCACGACTGCCAAGGCGCTCATCAAGAGCGGCGTCCTGCGCAGCGTGAAGATCGGCCGGGCCCGCCGCGTTCCTGCGGAAGCACTGCACGAATACGTGCAGCAGCTCGACGCCGAACAGAACGGCGACGGCGCCAGGGTTGCCGCCCCGACGCCGTCTTTCGAAGCGCCTATCGCCATCCAGTCCTGAACAGCCGAACGGCGGCGCGGGCCGTGAACCCGTTGCGCCGCCGTCGAAAGGAGCTTCACGTGAAGCCTACGACCCGCAGCCGACAGAGCACCAGTGCACCCGCCATCGCGGCCGTCGCCCTCCAGCCGGCCCGCCAGCGCGCCGACGAGGCCAGCACCACCGACGGCGCCCGCGAGCACGACGACAGCGAGACCGGCGTCACCTACCAGGCCGCCGCGGTCTACGTGGCCAACAAGGCGTACGACGAGGCCCTCACGGCCAACAACCCGGCCGCGATGCTCGACGACATCAGCGGCGCCCTGCCCGAAATCCTGCCGGAGGCCTTCAAGACCACGGGCACCGCGTCCGACCTCGCCGCGGTCCTGCTGCCTGCGATTGCCGACCGCATCCGGGCATTCACCGCCGTCGCGCACGCTCGCGCCGACATCGGTGGCGACTACGGATACGTCCTCGACGTCCTGGCGGACAGCCTGAAGCGCGGCGCCGACCCGCAGGCCATCAGGGCCGAGGTGCCCCGCGTGGTCGAGCGGGTCCGCATCGAGCGCACGATCGCCGCTGCTGCGGACGCCATCACCGCGGCCGTGACCACGGCGCTCGACGGACTCACCACCCACCGCCGGGACGTTGCCGAGCGGCTGCACACGGCCATCGACGCCGCGCAGGCCGAGCACCTCGCCCTCCCGACGGTGGGCGACATGAGCCTCGAAAGGGCTGAGTCTGCCGAGGCGTTCAGCACCGCGACCTACGCGATGGCGCAGGCGCTGAAGCTGTCTCCGGATCCCGAGGGCACGGCTCAGGGCCTCCGCACCGCGCTCCGCATGGTCATCGACGAGGCCCGCGGATGACCACCCGCACCCCCACGGGTAGCCCCGCCACCACAGTGGCGGGGCCCGCCCGCAGTGCACTCCTAAGCAACCCGTATGGCCTTTCCCTCCGGGAGATCAGAGCCGAGATCCGCCGCTGCGCCGCGAACGGCTGGCAGCTGTGGGAGATCCGGCTCCGCTTCACCGCCGACCGCAAGGACCGCACCACGTGAGCGAGTACGAGCAGATCATCGAGGGCCTTAACGCCCACGGGAGCCGCCGCAGCGGCGCCTCGGGGTGGCAGTGCTTGGCTCATGATGACCGTGTGGCGTCCCTCTCGGTCAACGAGAGGGACGGCAAGGCCCTGGTCTACTGCCAGGCCGGATGCGACACCAACGATGTCTTGGCCTCGATCGGTACCAGCTGGTCCCAGCTCCGTCCCCAGACAGAGCCCGGGAAGACGTCGTGGATCGCGAAGTACGAGTACACGGACGAGCGTGGCGCCGTCCTGTTCGTCAAGGAACGGGGCGAGCCCAAGACGTTCCGCCAGTACCGGCCCCTCACCGGAGGCCGCCGCCAGTACAAGGACGTGTTCGGCGGCCCCAAGCCGACCCGCCGCGTCCTGTACCGACTCCCCGCCGTGGTGAAGGCCATCGCCGAGGGCGAACCGGTCTACCTCGTCGAGGGCGAAAAGGACGTCGCCTCCGCCGAGCGGGCGGGCGTCACGGCCACCTGCAACTACGAGGGTGCCGCCAAGTCCGACCAGCGTCCCAAGTGGCGGCCCGAGTACGGCGACATGCTCAAGGGCGCCCACGTCGTCATCGTCGCCGACAACGACGACGCCGGCCGCGCCCACGCTGCTGCCGCGTATGCCGATCTCAGACGCAAGGCGGCATCCGTGCGCGTCGTCCGCGGCCTGGTCGACAGGGACAAGGCAGACCTGACAGACCACCTCGCCGCCGGGCACAGCATCGACGCCCTCGTGCCACTCGACGCGCCCGCACCGCCGGTCGACGACCGCAACGACTTCTCCGCACTCCTTCCGCCGGAGGACGACGAGGAGCAGCCCGTACACCTCGACCCCGAGACGATGTCGTCCGAGGAGTACTTCGCGGCCCGCGTGAAGGCGATGCTCAGCGAGTTCCTCGACACCGACGACCTCGACAAGATCGCCCCACTCGAACCGCTGCTCGGCGACTTGCTGCAGGTCAACACCCTGTGCCGCGCGGTCGGTCCGTCCGGCTCGTTCAAGTCGTTCGTCCTGCTCGACATGTGCGGCTGCATCGGCACCGGCGTGCCGTGGCACGGCCAGTACGTGAAGCAGGGCACGGTCGTCTACCTCGTCGCCGAGGGCGAGCAAGGCATCCGCAAGCGGGTCCGCGCGTGGGAGCAGCAGTACGGGCTGCGCATGGAGAACGTGCGCTTCCTGCCGCGGCCCGTCCAGGCGATGAGCCCCGAGTGGGAGGTCCTCATCGCCGCCCTGCAAGAGATTGACCCGGTCCTGGTCGTCGTCGACACGCAGGCCCGCGTCACGGTCGGCGTCGAGGAGAACTCCAACAAGGAGATGGGGCAGGTCGTCGACCGGATGGACCAGCTCCGTACGGCGACCGGGGCCTGCGTCGTCATCGTCCACCACACCGGCCACCAGGGCGAGCACGGCCGTGGTGCCTCCGCGGTGAAGGGGGCGCTGCAGTCCGAGCTGAACGTGTCCCGCAAGGGCGACAAGCTCTCGAACATCGTCCTCACGGTGAAGTCCGGCAAGCAGAAGGACGAGGACCAAAGCGACGAGTTCGAGTTCTGCTTGAAGAAGTTGGCCATCGACGGCGAGTGGAAGCCTGACGGCCGGCCCGTGACATCCCTCGTACTGCAACCCCTCAGCGCTGTTCCGGCGCACGAGAGGGAGCCCGAAGAAGGATCGGTGGAGTGGATCGCGCTGCAACTCGACCGAGCCAACGTTCCTGTCGAGTTCGGCCGACGACGGCTGGCTGAGGAGTGCCAGAGGCTCGGCTTCAAGGTCGGCAACGACCGACTGAACGAGGTGGCTGGACTCCGGAAGCAGCGGTCCCAGGAGCGGTCCTACTCGCAAGTAACCCAAACGGTCCTGGATGACGGGACCGCTAAGGCTGATTCCGCAGGTCAGACCGGTCCCGGACCGGTACAGGACCACCCCGGACCGGCACCAGAAAACCGGCGGTCCTCTCCCTCCTCTCTAAGGAGAGGACCGGTGGTGCAAGAGGGACCAGAGTGCGCCGGGTGCCACGGGAAACTCGACGCCTTCTTCGCCAGCCACGGCCACGACCGGCACCCCGGATGCTGAGGACCAGCCGTGGACATCAACCCCTGGCTCACCCTCGCCGACCGCGTACGAGGCGAAGGCGCCTACAGCTACTCGGACTTCGCCCGCGACCTCACCCGGCAACTCACCTGGACCGGAGCAACAGACGTCGCCACAGCCCTCCGAGGCCACGTCTACGGATGGGCAGGCGGCCACCCGCTCCACAAGGACATCAAGCCGCTCTACGACCGCCTTGGCTGGGAGCAAGCCGCCCTGGTCGCCGCCTGGTTCCGCAACCACAACAACAAACCCCAGCGTCGTCGGCCAGGCGGCTGGCCCACCACACCCTCCACAACCAAGGAGTCCGCATGAGCCCCGAACCCGCCTTCACAACCCTTGCCGCCGGCGCACCCGAGACCCTCGCCGCCCTCGTCAGCAACTACCAGTGCGGAAGCTGCGGCGGAGAGGTCGACACCCTCGTCACCGACAACACCGGCCTGATCAACGCGCACATCCGCCACGACGACAACTGCCCCGTCCTCAACGGGCACGTCAGCGCCATCGGCGACATCGCCCGAGCAGCCGACATCCCCGCCACCTTCCGCCCCTGAACGGAGCCCTCATGCCCCACCTGATCCCCGCAGCGCCCGGCTGGTACCTCCGCGAGGTCGACGAGCAAGGCGAGAGCTTGGACGCCGTCATCGCCTGGCTGGCCGGCGCCGACACCGACGGAGAGCCGACGCTCCTTCCGTTCGTCGACGGTGGCACCTGCGCGCCCCCGCTCCTGATGACCGCAGACGCCTTTAAGGCGTTCAATCGCTCCGTCGTCTACCGCCCCAACCACGACCCCGGGGTCGCGTCGTGAGGCCTCGATGCGGGGGGTCTGCCAACGGGCCGGGCCGCCCGCCGTCATGCGAGACGAGACGGTCCGTGTTGCCTGGCGTTGGGGTGGCGTTCGGTTGTGCCGGTGGGGTGGCTGGCAAGGGCCGCAAGTCGGTTGGTGTCGTAGGAAATGAGGTCAGTCGATGAATGGTTGGGCGTTTGCCGCGATCACGGTCGTGTGCGTGACGGCGGTGTTCGTCGCCCTGCTGTGGGCGGCAGTGAAGGCGTCGCTCCGGGAACGGGCGGCGGGCGAGCCGAGCCCGGAGACGGAGCCCGAGGACGTGCGTACACCGGACGAGGAGTTCCGGGCGGTGCAGGCGCACAACGCCGCGGGCCGGGACGCGCTACAGCAGCAGATCGCAGAGGCGGCGCAGCGGGCGTTGCGTGAGGGGCGAGGCGAGTGGTGATGAGTGCTACCGGCGCAGCCGACGACGGGGCCGAGCCTGTGGCGTGTGCGTGGGGTTGCGTGTGCGTGGGTGTGCGCGGCGAGGCGGTGGCGATGGGTGCTGAGGAGACGGCGAGTTGGGCGAGGGAGGAGCTCGTCCACCTGGCGGAGGTTCCGGAGTACGGGTCGGTGGCGTGGCATGGGTTGGAGCCGTCGGATCCGCGGCGCCAGGCGGCGCTTGTGATTGCGGCGGAGCGGTGGCGTGAGGGGCAGGTGCATCAGTCGTGAGTGGGCGTGTGGAGCGGGTGGTCCGGGCGGTGCGCGCTGCGAGGTCGGATGCGCTGGACGCGGTGGGACTCGGGCTGTTGTCGACGTCGGCGTTTTGCTGGTCGACGGTGGCGGGGTTCGCGGCTGCTGGGGTGTCGGTGTTGGCGTTGAACTGGCGGATGGAGCAGGGCGCGGGTGAGTGAGCATCACGCTGCGGGTGCGCGGCCGGTTGTGGCGCTCGGTATTCCGGGCTTTGTGGCGGAGGCGCGGGAGCCGCTGCGGTGTCGTGCCGATCCGGATGCGTACGTCGCGGATGGGGTGCGGCCGCCGGCGGCACGGGAGTTGTGCGCGGGGTGTGGCTACCTCGAGGCCTGCCTCGCGTACGGACTGGCGAACGCGGAGCTGTGGGGCGTCTGGGGTGGGACGACGCGACGGGAGCGGCAGGCGCTGCGGCGGGGGGAGTCGGGGGATCGGGGGCCGCCCGGGTTCTGGCTGGCGGCGTAGCGCGGGGCTTCGTGCCCCTGGTGGTGAGCATTGGCCCGGGCGGCGGTATGCCCACCGGGTTACCGGTTGAGTGCGTGAAGGGGTAACAGGAGATGAGCGGCATGGTGTCGATTACGGCGGAGATGGTGGCTGCGGCCGAGGCCGAGGTGACCGAGGCGGAGAGGGTGCGTGCGGCGGCGGAGGAGGCGCTGATGGAGTCGCCGAACAGCACGCTGAAGGCGCAGGAGTTGGCGGCCGCGTTGCGGCGGGTGGCGCAGGGGCGGACGAACGCGCGTGAGCTGCGCGAGGAGCGCGAGTGGCAGGTGTCTGCGGAACGTGCGGCGGCGACTCGGGAGGAGCTGGAGAAGGCCGCGGGTAAGGAGATCACGGCGGCGGGCCGGGCGTTGAAGAGCGCGCGGGAGGAGCTGGAGAGTGCGGCCGTCGCAGCGCAGGCCGGGCTGGTGGCGCTGATGCAGGCGGCCGAGGCCCACGACGCGCTCGTGCAGCAGCACGCGGAGTCTCTGGCCGGGATGGGGCTGGACGTTGGCGGGGACTCGGGTGGGGCTTCGAGCTTCCAAGGGTGGACGGTGAAGGCGCGCGGCACTGCCTACCGGACCGCGGGGTCGGGGTCGGTGCTGGCGTGTGTGGCGCACCGGGTGGCGGAGGCGCGGCTGGAGTACCCGAGCGTCATGGTCGGGATGTTGGAGTACAACATGGGCCGTGTCGTGCCGGAGGAGCGGGAGGACGGCCTGTTCGGGAAGCTGCCGGCGCCGGGGCGGCGGGTGTTCCCTGAGGTGCCGCGTTTGCGGGTCGGCGGCTGACTCTGTGGCGTGAGGCCCGGTGCCCTTTCGGGGTGCCGGGCCTTTTGTCGTGTTGGTGCTGCTCGTCTTGCTGGCTCGGTGTTCAGTGCCAGGAAGTGACTGCACGTTCTTCACGGGAAGACTTCCTGAATTGCGGCACGTAGACCGTAAAATTTCCTCATGACGACACCTCAGGTGCACGAATCTGCGCAAGTTTTCCTGCCGCTTTCCCCTCGGGGGAGAGCGGCTATCTACCTCGCGTTGGGCGAGCCTCCGGACCGGGTGGGCCGGGCCCTCGGAGTGGACGGGTCCACGGTCCGCCGGTGGCGGCAGCGGCCCGAGTTCCGGGCGGACGTCGGGCGGGTCCGCCTGCGCCTGCTGGACGCGGCCACCGCGACGATCGCGGACGGGGATGCCCGGTGAGCCGGAAGAAGCCGAGGCGGCAGAGGCGGCCGCGTGCCGTCAACCTCGGAGAAGCGACCGCGAAGCGCACGAACATCACGATCGCCGAGGGCGAGCACAAGGGGATGTTCTTCACGCTCTACGGACTGTCTGACCAGGACGTGCACGAGGCGCGCCAGGCTTGCGCTGCGGGGCAGCCGAACGATGCGGCGCTCCTGGTGGTGCTCGGTCTCTTCCAGGTCCTCGGGCTCGACTTCATGGCCTACGAGTGGTCGATGGACGAGGTCTTGGACCTCTTCGCCATGGTCGGGCTTCCGGTCAGCGGATGGGGCGTCGACATGGACGCCGAGCTGCGCCAGCTGCTGAACGGGGCGATCTCATGAGCGACGACGTGACGATCACAGTCCGGGTAGCTGACCGGACTGCGGCCGGGTTCCGTGATGTGGATGGACGGCTGCGGACGTTGGACGGACGATTCGCGACTGCGGCCGGGTCGATGCAGCGGTCATCGTCGAAGGTCGATAAGGCCATGGTCGACATGCGGGCGACGATGCTGTCCCTCGCCCCGGCCGCGGTCCCGGTCGCTGCCTCCCTCGCTCCGATCGCAGTGCATGCGGGCGCGGCCGGGCTCGCGGTGGCGTCGTTCGGTGCCGCGCTGAAGCCGCAGATCAGCAACCTCAGCGATGTTGCGAAGGCGCAGGACAAGTACACGCAGGCGGTCACGAAGTACGGGGCGAACTCGCAGCAGGCGGCGCAGGCGCAGGCGTCCGTCGCCGATCAGCTGAAGGGCATGCCGGCGGCGACGCAGCGTGCGGCGATGGGGTATTCGAACCTGCGGGATGAGTTCAAGGGTTTCTCGGATTCGACGGCGAAGTTCACGATGGTGCCGGTCGAGCACAGTTTCGCGGTGCTCGGCGCTGTGATCCCGAAGTTGACGCCGATGGTGCGGGGCACGTCGACCCAGTTGGACCGGCTGATGAAGGTGGCTGGTGGCGCGGTCAACAGCGCTGGGTTCGACGGCCTGTCGAAGAAGGTCAGTGACTTCGCGAACAACTCGCTGAAGTCCGCTGTTGACGGGGCGATTCACTTCACTCGGGTGATGTCCGAGGGCAAAGCGTCTGGCCCGATCGCTTCGTTCTTTGCCTACGCCAAGGCACAGGGCCCGGCGGTCAAGGACACGCTGATGAACCTGGCGAAGGCGGTTTCGAACATTCTCCAGGGTGCCGCGCAGGCGGGCCCGGGGCTGTTGTCGCTGGTTGACGCGTTCGCGAAGCTGGTTGCTGCGGTGCCGCCGCAGTTGATCGGGACTCTCATGTCGGTGTACAGCGCTTTCAAGCTGATCAAGCTGGCTGGTGCTGGCATGGGAGCGGTCGCGGGCGGTTTCGAGACTTTGGCCACGAAGATCACCGCGTTGCGTGCGGCGTCGGCCGCGGCTGGCGGTGGCGTGGCTGGGCTGCGGGCCGCGTTTATGGGGCTGAGCACGGCGACGAAGGCCACGCTCGTGGTCGCGGGTATCGCCGCGGTGGTGGCTGTGTTTTCGAAGCTGTCGTCGATGGGTAAGTCGGCGCCTCCGGATGTCGACAAGCTCACCACGGCGCTGGGCAGGCTCGGCGCCACCGGGCAGGTCACTGGTGAGGCAGCGGACAAGTTCGGGACGCACTTCGAAAAGCTGAAGTCCCAGATGGACAAGGTCATCAACCCCAGCGTGGCGGAGAGCGTCAACAACTGGGGGCACAGCATCTGGGGGGCGCTGAAGCCTGGCGATGCCACGCAGGAGTTCACCGAATCCGTTGACGCGATCGATACTTCCCTTGCCAATCTGGTCAAGGGGGGTAAGGCGGATCTGGCGAAGACTGCGCTCGCGGACATGATCAAGGGCATGCGGCCCGATCAGATCGCCAAGTTCAAGGACAAGCTCGACGGCTTCAAGTCCGCGCTGGCAGATCAGGCCCTCGAAGCGAAACTGGCCGCGCAGTCGCAGGGCCTGTTCGGGCAGGCGGCTCAGGACACGCAGGCGAAGTTGAACGCGCAGAAGAACGCGGCGGACGGCCTGCGGCAGTCGATCATGGCTCTCAATGAGGCGCACCGGTCCGCCTACGACGACGAGACGAAGTTCGAGGCGGCGATCGACGCGGCCACCAAGTCCATCAAGGACAACGGCAGGACTCTCGACGTCCACACGGAGAAAGGCCGAGCGAACCGAGACGCCTTGTCCCAACTGGCGGCGGCCACGGATGAGGCGGCGACCGCATCGGTGGCGAGTACGGGCAGCTGGGGCAAGGCGAACGAGATCTACAGCCGGGGTCGGCAGAAGCTCATCGCTGCAGCGATGGCGATGGGTGACACGCGGAAGCAGGCTCAGGCGCTGGCGAAGCAGATCCTGGATACTCCGCAGAAGACCGCCTATCTGAAGGGCAACATCGAAGATCTTCAGAAGAAGGTCAGCTCGGCGCGGGCCCAGTTGGGCAAGGTGCCGTCGTCGAAAAGGTCGTCGATCCAGGGCAACATCTCCGACCTGCTGTACAAGATCAGTGTTGCGCAGCGGAAGCTCAACGAGATCGACGGCAAGACCGCGGTCACCTATGTGCTGATGAAGACGCAGACGTCGAACGCGGGCTCGGTCTTCCACGAGGGTGGCAACTACGCGCAGGGCGGCATGGTCCGCCGGCGTTATGCGGAGGGCGGCTCCATTGAGGGCGGCTCCGGCACGCGGGACGATGTGCCGCTGTTGGCGATGGGCGGGGAGTTCATCGTCAACAAGCGGCAGACGCAGAAGTACCGGTCCATGCTGGAGGCGATCAACGAGGACAGGGTGCCGCATTTCGCGAAGGGCGGCGTCACCGCGGCGGAGAAGAGTGCCCGCTCTGCGTTGGCCGGCGGGTTCGGGATTTCCCACTTCGGCCGGATGGCCGGATATCACACGACGCCGTTCGAACGGTCCCTCGGGAGCCCTGCCGATCTGGGAAGCCTGACGCAGGCGCTGAACGAGGCCGCCAGCCAGATCAAGGCTGCGTTCAGCGGGCGGAAAGAAACGGGCCTGCTCAAGGAACTGGATTCCGTAGGCAAGAGCCTGATCCGGTACGACAAGAGCCTGTACAACGTCACCCGCAGTCTCGACGGCGCGAAGTCCAAGCTGGACAGCCTCAAGAACAGCGCGTCGCAGCTGTCGGACAGCGTCAAGGGCAACGTGCTGTCGTCAGCGAACATCACCCAGGGCGCGAGCGGTCAGACCGTCACCGTCGCCTCGATCATGGGCGGCCTCACCCAATCCCGGGACAAGGCCAGCGCGTTCGCCGACGCGCTGAAGGGCCTGAAGTCGAAGGGCCTGTCGAAGGATCTGATTCAGCAGATCGGCGAAGCGGGTGTCAACGGCGGCGGCCTGGAGACCGCGGGCGCGCTGCTGGGGGCTTCGGGGTCGGAGATCTCCTCGATCAACAACCTTCAGGGGCAGATCGCGAAGGCCGCGGCCAGCGCCGGGACAACCACAGCGGACGCGGTGTACGGGGCGGCAATCAAGGCGCAGGCCAAGCTGGTCGACTCCCTGAAGGGCCAGCAGGCCAAGTTGGAAAAGGCCATGGCGCACCTGGCGTCGGTCATGGAGAAGTCGATCTCGAAGGCCATCGGGAAGAAAGCGGCCGGCGGCATCGTCGGCGCCGCGGCGTCAGGTGGTCTCCGCGGGGGCCTGACGTGGGTCGGCGAGCACGAGCCCGAGCTTCTCGATCTCCCGGTCGGGTCGCGGGTGTGGTCCGGGCCGGACTCGCGCCGCATGGCCGGCGGAGGTGGCGGGGTGGCGCGGGTGGAGCTGGAGATCCGCTCCAGCGGCAGTGACGAGGACGAGCTGCTGTTGAGGCGGCTGCGCCGCTCGATTCGCGTCCGCGGCGGCAACGTCAACGTCGTCCTCACTGGACGCCCGTAGTGGGCGAGGGGCGTACCGGTCTGGTGCGCCCCTCGCTGCTGTTCCAAGGCTTCCTGCCCCGGGATACCCCAAGGGTCCAACCGCATAGTGGATGCGATTGCACGTGTCCTGAGCTGCTGTTTTACGAGCCTTCGGCACGGAGTTGGCACGCAGGGGGCGCGGCGTATCGCGCTCCTCGGCCGCCTCGTCGGGCCGGACACAGCAGGGCCTCCCGCCGGTATTCGGACGGGAGGCCCCGGGCGACGCGCGGCGGAGACGCGAACACCGCGGCGTCAGTGCCAGGCGCCCGGCGTAGCGGACGCGGTCACCCGCCCGCCCTCTTGCCTGGGGGGCCGAGGACGGGCGGGCGTTCGTAGGGCGGCCGCCCCATGCGGGGACGTAGGGCGGCCGCCCCTTCTCACCGCCGGACAGGGGAGCCGACGGCGAGAGCTCACATCCGCGTACCTACCGCGATCGTGTCGTTGCCCGCCAGCCGTGCGATTGCTCGCAGCATGACGGCGAGACGGCGCTCACCGAGCTCGGACACCGCAGCCAGGGAGACGCCTCCGATGCCCACCATCGACAGCGTCAGCCCGAGGAACGCGCGCTGCTCGTCGTCCAGGCCGAGGCTGTAGACGCGGCCCATCAGTCCTTCCCACCCGACCTTGGCCTTGCTGGGAATGTCCAGGAGACCGAGCGCGCCCTGCACGCTGCTGTGGGCGAGGATCGTCTCTTCCTCGACGAGGGCCTGCGCGGCAGCCCGCTCCCGGTCGGACTTCGCCGACTCGATCAGCCTCTTCCCGCGCCGCTCGAGCATGAAGCCGTCCGTGGTCTCGGCTGAGGTGAGGGTCATCCGAATGCCTCCGCAGAAAGTCGGGGCCCGCCAGCGGGGCCGAGCGCGGCGCCGAGGAGGACGGGGTCGGTGAGCCGGCCGGTGCCGTCTGGCCGTTCGATCCACACGCGCCCGCGCACCGGATACAGCACCGGCGGGCACCGAAGCACCCAGCCCCGGCGGTGCACGGTGATCGTGTGGACGTCGTCCAGTTCGTCGCCGAGGGTCGGCGGCAGCAGCCACCAGGCGATCCCCTGGGTGACGTCGGACAGGACCGGGCCGCGGCGCGATGGGTCGATGCGCTTGAGCGCGTCCATGGAGTACGCGAGCGACGCTTCGGCCACCATCCAGTGGCCGCCGCTCGGGAATTCGCCGAGCTCGTCAGCGTCCCACCGGGTCCGTATCAGGGCGGGGGTGTCGGCGCAGGAGAGGAGCCAGTCCTGTCCTGCTTCCCGGGCGTATGAGGCGGGGTGTAGGGCCATGACCAGGACCGTAGACAGTCCGATTGCGCCTCGGATGATCGATTGCGCGGGATTGCGCCTACAGGCCGGGGGCTTGCGGCTGATTGCTACGCGAGGTCGAGAGAGGCCCTTGCGCGGCCGATGAGGCGCCGCGCGGGAGGCCCGTACTCAGCTGATTCGGAGAGCCAGTCCCATGCCCGCTCGTACAGGAGGATGTCGTCCTCGGCGGTAAGCCACAGCTCCTCGCTGATCGTCTCGACGATGACCAGCCGCTTGTCATAGATCCAGAAAGCGTGCGGCACGGTACGGCGCAGCTCCGCCCCGAAGGGGAGGATGCCTAGTTCCACCGACCGCAGGCCGACGACGTTGTAGAGCCGATCGAGCTGCTCAGCCATCGCATCTGCGGGGCACGACCGGTAGTACAGAGCGGCCTCGCACACGAGGAACCGGAAGCTCTTGCCCGGCTCGTACAACGCATCCTGCCTGCGCGTCCGAGCCTCGACGGCGGCCTCGGTAGTCGACGGGATGCCGCGGAACTCAGCATTCGCATCGAAGATGGCACGCGCGTACTCCTGCGTCTGGAACAGCCCCGGGATGCGTGAGACCTCCAGGCCGCGGATCGTCTGCGTGGCCTCGGTCTCCTTGATGGCCACAGCTTGGCGGCCGCGGTGCCCGCCGGCGAGCTGGCGCCTCCAGGACCGGTGCTTCATCTCCAGCCCGGCGCGCAGGCCTTGGAGTTCGGCCTCGGCATCCGGGCGGCCGACTCCCTGCGCCCATGCGGCGATGTCGGTGGCTGTGGGAGTCTGCTTGCCGTTCTGGAGGCGGGAGACCTTCGACGCCTGCCAACCGAGCTTCGCGGCCAGGTCTTTGCCCTCCACGCTGGCCTCGGTGCGCAGCTCACGCAGCCGCGCACCGAGCGCCTCTCGCGACGACTGGAAGTCCGTGCTCACATGGCCGAACGTACCTGCTGCTGGAACTCAGCGGTACGGGTCGCGTAGTGCCACGCGGTATCCCTGGCCTGGCAGGCGGCGAGGACTTCGGCAGGGTCCTCGGTGACGTAGACGCCCAAGGTGGTGTCCTCGTCGTCGAAGGCGAACCGTACGAGGGTCTTCGAGTCGAAGAGCCAGAAGTCGAAGTCCGGCAGGCGCAGCCGCTCGGCCTCGGCGCGGGGCAGGTTGCGGATGTCCTCGCCCGCAGCAACGTTCCCGAGCCCGCTGGCCAGAAGGAACTTCTGCCCCTGGGTGGGCGGCTCGTCGACCAGACGCACGCGCTCGAAGCGCTTGCCCTGCGCCGTCTGCGCGCGGACGTTGTCACGCCACGCGTTGTCTGGGTCGGCGGCGATGTCCTCGCCTGCCAGGAAGCGCGCCCACTTCGGGCTGTTGCGGTCGGAGGCATAGCCGCGGCGGGTCTCCAGGCGCCATGCCGTGTGCCGGAACTCGCGGAAGAGGTGGGACACCTCGGCGAACGGGACCAGCTCGGGCGCCTCGGCCTTCGGGGCGTAGCGGGTGAGGAGGGAGCGGGGGACGCGTACGAAGGTCTCGGACTCTTTGACGTCCCGCAGCGCGGCGAGGTGTTCGGGGTCGGTTTCCCGTTCGCCCTGGACGAGGCACTCATCGGTCTCGGGGATCTCGTACAGGGTCGGGCAGTCGCCATCGTCGCTCGTCGTGCCGATGAACCTGAGCGTCATGTCGTCCTCCGTCTGGCCGGGTTGGAGGTCTCAGGATGCTCGGAGTTCCACGCGGCCGCTGGCGGATTGCTCAGGATTGCTCGACACGACGAGCTGCTGCCAATTGCGCGCAACTGCGTCAGCGCCCAACTCGCAACGCCCGGCAGCGAGCGCCTCCGTCTACGCCTTGGGCACTGCCCATTCGACGGTGTCGCGGCCTGCTGAGCCGTAGACGATACGGTCGGGGCGGGTGCCTCGTTCGACCGAGTATGTGATCTTGCCTCGAAGGCAGCTGCCGGCGTTCACGGTGGCGCCGTTGCTGGCGTACTCGGGCTTGGGCACTCCGGAGCCGCTGATGTTGGGGGAGTCGAGGCGGGTGTCGTCGGGGAAGCCGAGGGCCCAAGGGCCTTGGGAGACGGTCACGGGGCTGCTCTTGGCGGCGACGCACACCTTGACTTCGAGGACGGACCAGACGGGATGTGCGAAGTCGGAGACTTCCTTCGTGAGGTCGACGTCCTTGGCAGGCTGGGTGTAGCTGAGGACGGTCGTGGTGCCGCTGATGGGCTTGCCGTCGTCGTCGGTGTCGGACCAGCGCCACTGAGAGCCGAACTTCAGAGGGCCCGGCGCCGGCGTTGCCGTGGCCGGGGCCTTGCTGGCGGCGGCCTTGGTGGGCTTGCTCTGCGCCTTATCGTCGGCGCTGTTGCTGCTACAGGCGGTGACGGTGGCTGCGACGAGCAGGGCGGCTACGGCGGCTCTACGGGCGTACATGGTCCCCCCAAGGACGTGCTGTTGCTGAGGGGGCATCATGCGCCGGACGGGGCGCGCCTGTACGCGGTGTGGCTGTCTCGTGACACGCGGCGGTGTTGTCCGCTTCCTGGTCGCGGCGCAGCGAGGCTTAGCGCCCCGGACATGCGAAGGCCCCCTGCACAGTCGTAATGACCGCGCAGGGGGCGCTTTTAGCTTCAGGGTACGAGGCTGCTCTGACAGTCGACGGGCGTCAGCGGGTGCCCGCGTCGTGCGTGCGGCGCCAGGCGTTGTGAGCCCGCCGGCCGACCCGCAGCCGAAGCTTGTGGCCATGGCAGCGCGGGCAAGTGCGCACCTTCCGGAAGCGCTCGATCTGTCCCGTGCCCGCGCACTTCCGGCACGGAGCGAACGGCTTGACCGCGCACAACACTGCGTAACATCCGAGCGCGAGGACAAGCAGGGCGCAAGCAGCGAGCATGAGGGCGGGTTTCCTCTCTGAGGTGGGTGTTTCCCGTTTCCCGCGCCCGTGCTGCTAGGCGCTAGGTAACAGGTCAAGGGCATGTTTTGGTGCTAGCGGGGGTGCTAGGCCTAGCAGGACGCGGTGCTAGGCCTAGCTGCCGTCCGTGGGCTACGCGGCGACCCGATCGGCGTCACGGCGAGTGACAGCGGCGGCGACGTCGGCCCGCTTGATGCCGCGCCTGGTGGTCTTCTCGCCCTCGTCGGTGGTGCCCCACACGTCCGCGGTGGTGATGCCGAACGGGCGCAGCGCCGGGGCGACGTTCCCCTTGTTCCACTCGCCGTAGACGTCCGGCCAGCACTCCGCGAGACGGGCGGCGATCCGCTCGCACCACAGCTGGTCCTCGTCGGCGCGGAACACCTTCAGCACGTCGCCGAGGACGTCCATCCCGCGCGACTCGGACGGCCCCTGGCCGAGGGCATGGCCGCTCACGTTGCCGTACTCCTCGCGCAGCACCCGGGCCCGGGCAACGACCAGTTCGGCGGCCGGGCCATCGACGAACGCCGAGGCGGCGATGAGCGGGTCGTCGCCCTCCCCGGACATCCAGCAGATGCCGCGGTCGGAGCGGCTGAACATGGTGGCGCGGATGCCGGCCTTGTACGCGCCGGTGCCGAGGACCATGTCGTTCGCGGTGTGGCTCATGACCTTCAGGCAGAAGCGGAGTACTGCGTTCGCGCTGATGCCGGGCGGCAGACTCTTCGCGTCGGGTCGCTGGGTGGCGAACATGCCGACGATGCCGAGGGCCGGGCCGCGCTTGGCGATGTCCGTGCAGATCGACGTGAGCTCCGCGCCGTACTTCTCGTGCTCGAAGGGGACTTGGCACTCGTCGAAGCCGACCACGATCGGGTGAAGGCCAAGGGTCTTGTCGCTGGCCAGGGCCGGGGTCACCTTCGATTCGGGGCAGCGGGAGCGCGGGAGGTTGCGGATCACCTTCGCCCTGCGGCGCAGTTCCTCCTTCAGCTCCCGCAGGGCGTGCAGGACGTACAGGATGTCCTCGTCGTCCTCGCCCGACCGGTACCGGTGCATGACGGGCTCCAACGGGCCGAGGTCGCCGGTCCCCTTGAAGTCGAACCCGTACAGCTCCGCGCGCGGGTCCAGGGCGGCGATGAGCAGCAGCAGCCTGAGCAGGAACGTCTTACCCATGCGGGGGATGGAGCCGATCACGATCGAGGCGAACATCAGAGTGACGACGATGTCCCGCATCCGCTGGTCGTTGCCGAACACCACGGGCTTGAAGAGGTCGACCTGCCCCTCCTTCAGGAGCGGCCACGGGGGCTTCGTGGTCTCGTTCATAGGCTTGTCGCCCACCCACAGGATCAGGCGGCCCTCGTGCTCGTCAGGGTCACCGGTGGGCCAGACGCAGCCGAGCTTGCGGCGCAGCCCGGAGGCGAGGGCCTGGCGCTCCTCCATCACGTCCTCGGGCACCACGCCGTAAGGCAGGTCGAGGTCGGCCCGGTAGCCGGGCCCGTCTCGGGTGATCTCGCTGGTGAAGCGCATGCCGTTCATGTCGCCGCCCTTCTTCACGGCGGCGGAGATCTTCGGGTTGCCGATGGAGTCGAGGGCGCGCAGCACGATGGAGCCGGTGAGTTTCTGCAGCTCGGTACGCATGACCGCGGGCCCGATGACCGGGGCGTCGGGCTGCTGGCCGAAGTAGCCGAGCGTCAGGACCCCGCCGGCCGCGAAGACGTAGAGGTACTCGGGCGCCATGACGTACAGCCAGATCGCGAAGCTGAGGCCGAACACCGCGGCGACCACGGTCACGAACCCGCGCAGGCGGACGCGTCCGGCCCGAAGGCGGGCGAGGCGCATGTATTCCTCGGCGTCCTCGGTACGCACGGCGTAGTCCCGTAGGGGCGCGGCCTCGCGGTCCCATACCCACCGGTTCGTGGACGTGACGAACCGGGCCGCGCCGCGCGGGGCCATCATGCCGAGCTGCACGCCGTACCAGGGGAGGCGGAGCCCGTGGTACATCGTGGCGTACCCGGCGTGGCCGGACGCTCGGGACACGGTGGCGGAGAAGTCGCTGCGGGAGCGCAGCCACGGGGCGAGGATCGGGCGCCGCTTCTCGGTCCGTACCCCGGGCTCGGGCAGGGCCGGGTTGTCGACGGGTACGGGTGTACCCGGTGCGCCCTCGAAGGCGGCCGCGGTGTCGCTCGCGACGGCCAGCGAAGGGGGCGCGGAGGGCGCGGCATCGGTGGGTGTACCCGTGCCGCCAGCCGCTCCGGGTACGGGGTCGGTAGGTGTACTCGCAGCGGCGGGTACGGGTGTACCCGGCGGGGTGTCTGTCGGTCGGGCAACGGTGTCCGTCATCCTGGTCTCTCCGGTCGTTCTGTTGGGCGGTCCGGGGCCCGGGGACGGCGGTCTGCTTGGCGGTTGACGCCGTCCCCGGGGTGTACCTACTTGCCGCGCTTGGCCCTCTTGCGGGCCTGCTCGCGGACGCGTTCGACGCGGCGGTCGATGTCGGGCTGGTGCTCGATGCCGGCGGCGGCCCGTTTCACGCCCTGCGCCTCGATGGCGACGATGCGGGCCTTCTCCCAGAACGTGAGCTTCACCTTCGGCTCAGGCATCGGTGTCCTCCGGGGTCTCGGGCATGGCCTGGGCGATGGCGGCGGCGCTGCGGGCGATGTCGGCGTACAGGGCGCCCGCGGCGGCGAGGTCCGCGGCCTTGCGTTGGGGGGTGGGGTTGTGGGCGGCGCTCTCGGCGTAGTCGGCCAGCTGGCCGGCCTTCTGCAGGGCCTTGTCGGCGGTGTCGAGGTAGTCCTGTCGGGTCTTCGGCTCGGGCATGGTCAGTTCTCCGGGGTCAGTAGGAGCGGAGCTGGATGTTGTCGGTCTGGACGGTCTCGCCGGGCTTGAGCGCGGTCTTCGTGACGTGGTTGGAGACCTCGGTCCGGGCGCGGGCCGGAACGAACAGCGGGCTGGGCTGCTCGACGGTCCCGGTCTCGTAGCGGGTCTCGCCGCTCGTCGTGGTGACGGGCGCGGTGTACACGTAGCGGGGCATGGGGGTCTCCCTGGTCACGGGCCGGGCTGTCCGGCCCCACCGCACCCCCGCAGGGTTTCGGTTGTGGCGAAACCCTGCGGAGGACGGAAGGGCAGGTCAGCCCTTGCGGGACTGGGTCCACATGGACTTCAGGACCAGGACGCAGATCGTGAGGGCGACGACGACCAGGCCGAGGACGGCCGCGAGGATCGCGAACCCGAACACCACGAACATGACCAGGACGACGACGAGCGTCAGGGCGAGCAGGCCGAGGCATCCGCCCGCGATGTACGCGCCCCACGGGTGGGCCTTGATGGGCTGCAACGGCTGCTGCTGGACGGGCTGCTGGACGTACTGGACGGGCGCGGCGTACATGGGGTTACCGGCGAGGTCGTAGCCGATCTGCTGCCGCTGTACGGGCTCAGTCATCGCGCCCACCTCCGCGCCCTGCGGGCGACGTACGGGCGGGCGGCGAGGCCGAGGCCAACGGCCACCAGCAGGGGCTTGGACAGGGCCGCGGTCACGGCCGCGAGGACCAGGGCCAGCAGGGGCGGGGAGACGAGCAGCAGGCCCAACAGGGCGCCGAGGAGAAGCCACCTCATGCCCGCACCCCCATCAGCTCGTCGCGGATGCGCTGCGCGCGCGGCTGGCCGATGCCGTACGTGTCCTTCAGCCGCCGTACCCCGGGCACCTCGTCGGGGAAGTCGGCCCGTACCTGAGGGATCAGCGGGTCCGGGTACACCTCTTCCTCCTCGGGCTCCTCGGTCGGCTCCTCGCGAGGGTGAGGCGCGAGGTAGCCGGTCGCTCCGACCGGCCGCCAGCCGCGGTGTACCTCGGGCTCGGGTACGTGTACCTCAGGGGCGGGGACGGGCTCCTCGACGACCGGCTCGCGGACGACCGGGCGGAGTCCGCAGGCGGACATCAGCGGCAGCAGCCGGGCGCCCGGAGGGACAGCCTCGGGCACGGCAGGTACGTGTACCTCGATCGCCGGGTACGCCTCGGGTACCTCAGATACACGGTGTACCTCGATGGCCACCTCAGGCGCTTCCGGCTCGAACGGCGACCGGAGTTCCACCTCGCTGAGACGGCCGGCGCCGCGGCGGGCGGCGAGCATCCGCATCATCACGTCCAGCTGCTCGGGGTCCGTGCCGACCCCGGAGCGGGCCACCGCGGCGGCAAGCCGAGCGTTTCCCCATCGGCGCAGCTTCGGCCGGGAGGCGAGCTGTACGGCGCGGGCGGTCGCCCGGTCCCGGGTGATCTGCTCCGCCGTCCGGTCCCGGGTGGCGAGGCCGAGGCGGGACAGCAGCCGCTCGCGGAGCTCCCGGGCGATGACCGCGGGCAGGGACTGCGAGCCTGCCCCGGGCTTGGCGTGCCGCAGCTCGATGCCCATGGCGAGGTGCCACAGCATCGCGGCCATGACGGGGCCGACGACGGCGCGCACGGTGCCGCCCACGAACCCGGACTCGGAGTAGGCGGGGATGACCTGCACACCGGTGATGAACCACACGAGGAGTCCCGGGGTGCCGGGCGCTCCCTGCGGTCCGCGCAGGTTCTGCCTGGCCATCAGGGCGCAGGAGAAGAGGGCGAGTTCCGCGGCGGCGAACATCGCGCCGCGCTCCGCGGCGGACGTCATGCCGAGGCGGTGTTCGGCGAAGCGCCAGGACGTGTCGCCGCTGTAGGCGGTGCACGCCATCGCGGCGAGTGAGGCGACCAGCACGGCGGCCGGGGTGCGGCTTGCTCGGAGCAGCGTCACCAGGACGGCGAGCAGCAGCGTGGCGGCGGCGCCGGTGGGAAGCGGGTGGGCTTGGGCCCACATCAGTACGGGGTTCATTCGCCCACCTCCGGGGCGGCGGCGCGCACTACACGGTGCGCGGCCAGGGTGGTGCCCTCGCGGTCGCCGCGCGTGTTCGCGTCGAGCAGCGCGGCCATGAGGGCGGGGACAGACGGGAGTGGCCGGGCCGTCCGGCAGGCCGCGCGGATGGCGGCGTGCTCGGTCGGGCGGGCGATGCGGGAGCGGGAGCGGCTCATGCGGCCACCGCCAGCTGTGCGCGGGTGAGCCACGGGCGCAGGGCGAGCAGCAGGCCGAGGGGCAGCGCGTCGCCCTTGGCGGTGTTGCAGTTCTGGCAGGCGAGGACGAGGTTCCAGCGGACGTTCGTCGGCCACAGCGCGTACGGCAGGTAGTGGTCGAACGTCCCCTCGGTCGCCGGGTCGGTGAACGGGGTGCGGCAGTAGAAGCAGCGGGCGCCGTCACGCCTGGCGAGGTCGAGGCGCTTGCGGCGGCCCTTGGCTCCGCGCATGTGCCCGCAGCGGTGGCGGCTGCTCACTGGTCACCGCCGGCGAGGAGCGTGTCGAGCTGGTCGGCGAGGTCGCGGAGCTGGTCGGCGTAGGTGTCGAGCGTCGCGGCGAGCTCGTACAGGCTCGTGGGGTCGAGGTTGCGGGCGATGACGCTGACGGACACGCCGGGCGTACGGCTGCTCAGTTCCGGGATGTCGATCTGTGTGAACGGGGACTGCGCGAGGCAGGCGTGGGTGATGTGGTGGCCTCGGAAGGCGAGGGTGATGTCGGGGCCGCTGTGGTGGATGTCGGCGCGCTGGTCGTCGGGCCGGTGGTTGGGGTGGCCGATACACCACGAGGGTTCGGGCAGGGTGACGTCGCCGTAGTCGGCGGTGGGCAGGGTGATGGTGCGGGGCTCGGTCACCTGCCCACCTCCTCGTCGGTCACCGTGCGGAGGTTGGCCACGGCCTTGCGGAGGTCGGCGATGTACTGCTCGGAGTTGCGATAGCGGGGCGGGTTGTCGGCGCTCTTCTTCCGCAGGTAGTCCGCCTCCCACTGCACGCCGTTCGCGGACTTGCCTGCGAGCAGGTCGCGCACGGCGAGCTGCACCAGGTGGATGCGGTCGGACACGCACATCTCGTAGCGGACGAGGTCGTCCCGGTCGCCGGCCGGGTCGGGGAGGGTGAGCGTTTCGTCGATTGCGGCAAGCAGTTGGCGGAGGGGCTCGGGGATGTCGAGGTCGGTCATCGGCCACCTCCGTCGTGCGAGGCGAAGAAGCGGATGGACGCGGCGGCCGTGAAGACGCGGGACGCGGTACCGGGCTCGGCGTGGGGCAGGGCGACAGACCGGCCGTCCTTGATGACGGCGAGGAGCTGGGCGCCGTGGTGTTCGCAGCCTTCGGCGCCCGCGTTGGCCGAGTCGTGGATGTGGACGACGGGCGGGCCGTCGCACGGGGTCGGGTCGTCGGGGTGGGCGGCCGGGCAGCGGGGTGCGGCCTGCTGCTCCGCGGTGGGCGCGGCGCCGAGGGCGCGCAGGAGGATGCGCAGGGACTCGGCGAGCCCGCCGTGAGCTTGGGCGTAGGCGAAGACGTCGGCGGTGTCGACGGTGCCGTACTGGTGGAGCATGTACTGGCCGATGCGGATGGCGACGGCGAGTTCGCTGGGCTCGGCGGGGTTATCCACAGTGTGGATGGAGGTGTGGATCATCGGGTCACCTGCTTAGTGATGACTCCGGTGGCGCCGGCCTGGGTGACGCGGAAGGTGATGGTGCGGTCGGGGGTCCGGCGGATGATGCCCGCGGCGACGAGGCGTCGGCCGGGGGCGGCCCGCTCGGGGCGGGCCTGCCTCACGGTCTCGGTCATCAGGCAGCCACCCCCGCCAGCGTCTCGACGTCCATCGGGGCGACCTCGACGAGCTCGACCTTGAGGGACGGGGCGCAGGGCTTCATGGGGACCGGGCCGAGGTTGTTGGCCTTGAAGATGCGGGTGATCTCGGCGAGGTCGGGGGTCTGACGGGAGGACGGGGTGCGGAAGACGCGCCACGTGCCGTAGATGCCGGCGGGGAGCTTGTCGAGGACCTTCTTGGCGGCGCGCTTGCCGCGGTCGGCGCGGCGGGCTTGGTCGGCGGCGCGCTCGTACTCGCGGGCGGCGGCCTCGATCTGCTCGACCGGGGGGAGTTCGTCGGCGGCGAGGACGTCGACCGGGTCCGGGACGGTCTCGACGGCCGGCGCCTGCTCCTCGACGAGCGAGGCGGGGGCGATGACGGAGCGGACGGCGTCGGCAACCGTGCCGATCAGGCCGCGCACCGTGCGGGTGGTGCGGGGGCTCGTGAGAAGGTGGATCACAGCGGGCTCCTGGTGAGATCAGGTAGTTCCGTGAGGCCCCGTTCGGTGTTGGTAGCACCGAGCGGGGCCGCTTGCGTAAGCGGTGTCGCTTACTCGAATCGTAGAGGGTCGGGGAGGGTCGCGCAAGTACGTGGAGCCACTTGCTTGCGACTATGTAGACTCGGCATGGACAAAGTTCCTGACTGCATGCATCCGAGGAGTGCCGCATGGCTGACGTGAGCGCCGACTACTGGACGATCAATGACGTGGCTGACTACTGGGGCGTGACCCCACAGACCATCCGTACCTATCGCTCGCGCGGTCGGGGCGAGCTGCCGAAAGAGGACCGCATGTTCAACCGGTCTCCCGTCTGGCGGCCGCAGACCGTCGTCCGTTTCGTGCGCCCCGGGCAGGGCGCGCGCACGGATCTGTGACGTCGTCGCGACCCGTGGGCGCACCGAAAGCTCTAGGCCGAGCGAAGTTGCAGTCCTAGTTGCGGTTCGCCCTCGGTCGGGGGTGGTCGCGGACGCGAAAGATGTGCTCTGACCAGCACTTACGACCGGCAGCGCACTACGGTGACCACTCGTCAAGGAAACTCGTAATGCGTAGGTCTCGGGTTCGAATCCCGAAGGCGGCTCTGTGGAAGCCCCAGGATTCTCACTCGCCGTGACCTGGGGCTTTTGCTTTTCCTCGAACGGCTTCTGGCCTGACCGCATACCCATCGGGTCCCGAGGCGGCCCGATGGGGCCCAATACAGGGCCCGCGCGAGTCCGGTCCGTCCGCCTTGGGCCCCTTCTTCTTCGCTGCACGGTATGTGATGCATCGCCAGTGTTGCCCACGACCGCGAAGAACAACTTTCCCTTGGACAGGGTGTAGTCGACGGACTCGGTCCGCTGCTTTGGGTGGGCCGTGCTTCCCATCGAGATGTTGATGATCTCGGCGTGCGGATCCGCTGCGAACTGTGGCTTCGGGCACTTCTCCCTGGGGCATCCGCCGGAAGACCCGTTGAAGCGCTGCGTGCGGAACTGCCGGCGGTCAAACAGGCCTCAGCCATGTCCACCACACCGGCGACGAGTCGACCAGCGCGAAACGGGCCGGCCGGGGGCGACCACGGTGTCCGCCAGATCGCTCATGGACGCATCGGAGATCTGGTGCGCGACCCAGCGGGCGCGCGGGTGATCTCGATGCCGTGCAGGGCTTCTTGGCGCGCGAAGTGCCGGGCCCGCGTGTGCAGATCGGTCGCCAGGGAGGTGGTGGCGCGGACGTGCGCTCCGCCATGGTCGCCCATCGGCCCGCCCGGCTCCGGTTCCGGCCAGGAGCCGATCACCAAGGACACCGTTCCCCGCGGGATGACCAGCCGTCGCCGGGGGCCGCGTGCGTCAGCCGGAACCCGCGCCAGCCGTGCACCCCCGCCGCGGTGCGGCGTGTGGCCGCGTGTACGTCCGTTCGCAGGTGCCCGCGGGGCACACCCGACGTCTCACCGTGATCCTTCCTGAACCGGGACCTTCCCGGGGCGGTCACGACTGCCGGATCGGAGGTCGGCGGGGCGCCGGACCTACCGGCGTCCCAGGGGCGCGTGGGGACGTCCCAAGGTCCTGACCTGGGGAAACGAAAACCGCAGGCCGGGAATCCGACCTGCGGTTTCTCTGGTTCTGTGATGCTGACTGTCGCTCAGGCGCGCGGGTGGGGTCCGGTCGGGTTCAGGCCTTTGCCTCGACCGTCTCGGGGGTCGTGTCCTGGGTGGGTTCGGCCTGCGGGCGGGCGGCCGTGGGGCGGACCGGGATGAGGAAGGCGACGATCGCGGCGGCGATGCCGACGCAGGAGCCGATCAGCATGGCGACACGGAAGCCGCTCTCGGACGGCAGGGAGACCGGGCCGAACTTCGTGGTCATCTGGGCCAGGACCACGGCCATCACGGCGGCCGAGACGGAGCTGCCGATCGAACGCATCAGCGTGTTGAAGCTGTTGGCCGAGGCGGTCTCCGACTGGGGCACCGCGCCCATGATGAGCGCGGGCATCGCACCGTAGGCGAAACCGACGCCCGTGTTGCAGACGATGGTCACCGCGAGCAGGCCCCAGGGGGAGCCGTTGCCGATGAGCGGCAACGACAGGCCGTAGCCGAGGGCGATGATCAGGGCGCCGACGGACAGGGTGATGCGCGGGCCCTTCGCGGCGGAGAGCTTGGCGCCGATCGGGGACATGATCATCATCATGAGGCCGGCCGGGGCCATCCACAGACCCATGGCCAGCATCGACTCGCCGAGGCCGTAGCCGGTCTCCTTGGGCAGCTGCAACAGCTGGGGGATCACGAGGGACTGGGAGTACATCGCGAAGCCGACCAGGATCGAGGCGGCGTTCGTCATCAGCACCTGCGGACGGGCGGTCACCCGCAGGTCGACCAGCGGCTCGGCGCTGCGCAGCTCCCACCAGCCCCAGGCCAGCAGCAGGACGACCGCGGCGGCGAGCAGGCCGAGCGTGGTGCCGCTGCCCCAACCCCAGTCCGCACCCTTGGAGACGCCGAGGAGCAGGCAGACCAGCGCGATGCCCAGGCCGATCGCGCCGAGCAGGTCGAAGCTGCCCGAGGCGGTGCTCTCGCGGCCCGCGGGCACGAAGAACCAGATCAGCGTGGCGACCGCGAGGGTCAGCGCGGCCACGACCCAGAACAGCACGCGCCAGCTGGCGTTCTCGGCGATCGCCGCGGAGAACGGCAGGCCGAGCGCACCGCCCACACCCATGGACGCGCTCATCATCGCGATGGACGAGCCGAGCTTCTCCGCCGGTACGACGTCACGCAGCAGGCTGATGCCGAGGGGCACCACGCCCATGCCGAGGCCCTGCAGACCGCGTCCGGCGATCATCGGGACGACCGAGGAGGACAGGGCGCAGACCACGGAGCCCAGGATGAGCGGGACCAGGGAGGCCAGAAGCATGCGCTTCTTGCCGTACATGTCACCGAGGCGGCCGGCGACGGGGGTGATCACGGCCGCCGCGAGCAGCGTGGCGGTGACGACCCAGGAGGCGTTCGAGGCGGTGGTGTCGAAGAGGGTCGGGAGTTCCCCGATCAGTGGCACCACCAGTGTCTGGGTGATCGCGGCCACGATGCCGCCGAAGGCGAGGATGCCGACAACACCGCCGGAGCGGGCTGCGGGCTGGGAACTGTCCACGGGTACTCCCTGTTGCTCTTCCGGGCTTGTTGCTGTGCTGCGCATCCGGGCCTGCTGCGTATCCGGGCCGGCCGCATCTCCGGGCCGGCTGGATCTCGGGGCCGGCTGGATCTCCGGGCCGGCTGTGTCTCCGGATCACGGTGATTCGCGGGCAAGGCGCACGCGAGTTGCATGCTGCACGTGATGTGCATCATGCACGCCTAGTGCAGCATACACATCACGGTGGTATACCTGGCGGGAGGTAGCTTTCCTGTAGGGGAAGCGAGCCGGGAGCCGAAGGATGCCTCGCGTGGACAAGCCACTTGACCTGCTGGAATTCGAGACCATGCTGCTCGGGCGCCACATGCACATGATCAACCCGCGGGGGCGCGGGATGAGTGAGGAGCGGCTGGACCGCAGCGCGTACGTCCTGCTCAGCCGGATTCAGGTGCAAGGCCCGATGTCCATCGGTGAGCTCAGAGAGGCCTTCGGCCTGGACGCGTCCACCCTCAACCGGCAGACCGCCGCGATGCTGCGGGCCGGGGTCGTCGAACGCATGCCCGACCCCGAGGGGGGCATCGCCCGCAAGTTCGCCATCACCGCGGAGGGCGGGCGCCGACTGGACGCCCACCGCGCCGAGAACCTGGACGGTCTGGAGAAGATCATGACCGACTGGGATCCCGAGGAGGTGGCCGAGTTCGCCGCCTATCTCAGCCGTTTCAACCGTGACATCGAGCGTCTCGACGGGCGTCCCTGGCCGCGCAGCTGAGCAGGTGAAGGGGAGGGCGGGGGAGTCGGGCGGGCCGGTTCTCCGGCCCGCTCCGGTGTGGTTCAGAACGGCGTGATGAGAGCCGCGGCGCCGCCCGGGGGTGTGTTGTTCGGATCACCCCGGGTCCGTGACGCCTGGCGCGGCACCTCGCCGTGTTGTCGCCTCACCCGAGTACGCCCAGTACGCGGGTGATGCTCCGCCTTGCGGCGCGCCGCACCATGCGCCGCACCACGCGCCGCGGCCTGATCCGAGGCGATCCGAACGACTCCCCCTGGACGTCGACTGAGACGTCGGCTGAGGTGTCGGTGGAGGTGTCGGCTGAGGTGTCGACCCAGGTGGCGTGCGCGTTGCTGGTCACGCGTCGGTCGCTTTGCCGGTGGCGTTGTCAGTCGCTTCGCCTGTTCTCGCGTTCCCTTGGGGAAGGAGCCCCCGCTTCCGTTTGGCGCCAACTCCCCCGTCCCCTTTGTTGCAACTCCCCCGTCCCCTTTATTGGTTGATCTTTCACCCCCGGGACACCCGGCACCGCTTGAGTGCTCAACGAGTCACGTGAGGGTGATTGGGGCATGCCAATGAAACCGCTTGCCCCACCCCCCTCGTGGTCCCTCAGGAGGACGCAGTGCAGAAGA
Organism: Streptomyces sp. NPDC007095; assembly: GCF_040634475.1. Taxonomy (NCBI): domain Bacteria; kingdom Bacillati; phylum Actinomycetota; class Actinomycetes; order Kitasatosporales; family Streptomycetaceae; genus Streptomyces; species Streptomyces sp. NPDC007095. The sequence goes on along the minus strand of NZ_JBEYFS010000007.1, from coordinate 59,963 downwards.
GCTCGCGCGTACGCAGGGCCTCTCTCATCCTCGGCAGCGCTGTCGCGCTGGTCGTCGCCTTCCCCGGCAGCGCGCTCGCCGCCCCGCCCAAGGCCCTGCCCGCCGACGCGGACGACTTGGAGAAGACCTGGCAACCGGCGTACGACTACGACACGGACGGCTGCTACCCCACGCCCGCCATCGGCCCCGACGGGACGATCAACGGCGGCCTCAAGCCGTCGGGTTCACCCAGCGGTGAGTGCCACGACACCTCGGATCTCGACAACACCAACGGCTACTCGCGCGAGAAGTGCAACAACGGCTGGTGCGTGATCCTCTACGGCCTCTACTTCGAGAAGGACCAGGCCACGATCGGCGGGCACCGCAACGACTGGGAGCACGTGGCGGTCTGGGTGCAGAACAACCAGGCCAAGTACGTCTCCACGTCCGCGCACGGGGACTTCAACGTCTACAGCGCCGACCAGGTCCTGTGGGACGGCACGCACCCCGAGATCGTCTACCACAAGGACGGTCTGAGCACCCATGACTTCCGGCTCGCGAACTCGGGCGACGAGCCGCCGGAGAACGGCTACCACACCTGGCAGTACCCGGCCCTGGTCGGCTGGAACGGCTACCCGGCGGGTCTGCGCGACAAGCTGAGCGCCTACGACTTCGGCAGCGCCAACTTCGGCCTCAAGGACGCCAACTTCGCCGCCCACCTCACGAAGGCCATGCCGGCGGGCATCTCGTTCGACCCCAACGCCTGACCCGTCGGGGATTTCCTTCTCCCTCCCCGTCACACCTCCGCCTCCGGGCGCGTCAGGGAGATGGCGCCACCCACGTGACCCGGTAGCGGTGTGACAGGCGCGACAGATGCGACAGGGACGAGAAGGAGATGACGACATGGCTGTTCTGATGGTGCGTGCCACGGTGAGGCCCGAATGCGTCGACGAGCTCGAAGCGGCGCTGCGGAAGATGTTCACCGCGATCGGGGCCGTGCGGCCCAAGGGCGTGCGCTACGCGTCGTACCGGCTCCCCGACGGAGTCACCTACCTCGCGGAACTGGAGATCGCGGACGGGATCGAGAATCCGCTCTCCGCGATCCAGGAGTTCCGTGAGTTCCAGGCGGGCCTGAAGGACTGGCTGGCCGCCCCGCCGTCCGCCGAGCGTTTCGAGGTGCGGGGCGCGTACGCGGCCTGAGGCCGCGTGGGTGTGCGCACGGCAAGAGTCGGTGAGAGTTGACGAGACTCGGGGCGCGCACGCGGGCCGTGGCCCCCGCGTCTCCGCCGTGATCGGCCGGATACTTAGCCCGATCGTGTGATGGTCGGCTTGCGGGGCCCTGGGCCGTCCGGGTTGGCGTCGTCGTGCGATCTGGGACGCCGGGTGCGGTGTCGGCGTGCGGGGCCCCTGCTCCACCGGAGTGATGGTTCAGGGCCTCCCCGTCGCCTCTGGCCGTATCCACATGGCCAGGTCGCGCAGGGAACTGGCCTCCCGGGATCGGACCACGCACAGGATGCGTGTCGCCGCCCCGGGGTCGAGTACGCCGGGGACCAGTACGCCGGGGACCAGTGCGCCCAAGACCGTTCGGGACGTGCGGCTGATCGGGCTCACACCTGCTCAGTCCAAAGGAACGGTGGGAGATCCCCGGACCGCCCGAGGGATGTGCCGTGTCCGGGGGAGACAGGGGGCGACGGGGCCGCGCGGGCCGGTGTCGCCGTCGTCTTCCACCGGTCCCCGGGGGAACTGGTCGCGGAGGCTCCCGCGCTGGTGGACGGCCTCGCCGATCACGCGATGCTCTGGATCGCCTGGCCCCGCAAGGCGGCCGGGCACCGCGGCGACATCACCGAGAACGCCCTGCGTGAGAACTTTCTGCCGCTTGGGGTGGTCGACGTGAAGGTGGCCGCGCTGGGGAAGGATTGGTCGGGGCTGAAGTTCGTACGGCGCAAAGAGCTTCGTACGGCGCAAAACGCTTCGTACGGCGTGAGTAGATGCGGAGAGCGCGAGGAAACGCGGCGTACCTGAGGGAGCCCCAGGGTTAACAGCTAGCATCGCGGGCAGAGTTGTCGGCCTGGGATGGAGTGGTGTCGTGTCGGAAGGGCCTCGGATCGCCGTTGCCGTCGTGACCATGGGGAACCGGCCCGACGAGGTCGACGCGCTGCTCACCTCGGTGGCCAAGCAGGACGTCGCGCCCGCGCGGATCGTGATCGTGGGGAACGGGTGTCCCCTGCCAGAGTTCGCCGAGCGGCTGGGACTGCCCGGTGAGGTGACCGGCATCGAGGTCGACGAGAACCTCGGCTGCCCGGGCGGCCGCAACGTGGGCCTCGCCCGGCTCAGGGAGTTCGCGGACGTGGACGTCGTCGTCGAACTGGACGACGACGGACTCCTGGTCGACGCGGATGTGCTGCGCAAGGTGCGGGACCTGTACGCCGCCGATCCGCGCCTGGGCATCGTCGGCTTCCGCATCGCCGACGAGAACGGGGAGACCCAGCGCCGGCACGTGCCCCGGGTCGGGGCCAAGGACCCGATGCGGGGCGGTCCGGTCACCGGGTTCCTCGGCGGCGGACACGCGCTGTCCATGCCGATGCTCGCCCGGATCGGGGACTGGCCCGCCGAGTTCTTCTTCGCGCACGAGGAGACGGACATGGCCTGGCGGGCCGTCGACGACGGATGGACCGTGCTCTACGAGCCCGAACTGCTGCTCCAGCACCCCAAGACCTCGCCCGCCCGGCACGCCATCTACTACCGGGTCACCGCCCGCAACCGGGTCTGGCTCACCCGTCGCAGGCTGCCTCTGCCGCTCATCCCCGTACACCTCGGAATCTGGATGCTGCTGACGCTCGCACGGACGCGGTCGCTCGGCGGGCTGCGGGCCTGGTTCGGCGGCTTCGCGGAAGGGCTGCGGCAGTCGGGCGGCGAGCGGCGGCCGATGCGGTGGCGCACGGTGTGGCGGCTCACGCGGCTGGGACGCCCGCCCGTCATCTGATGAACGCGGGCCGGTCGCACGCCGCTGCCCGTGTACGGGTCGCACGCCTCCGCCCGTGTGCGGGACGACAAAAGCGGACGAGGGCCCCGGTCGCTCACCTCCGACGACCGGGGCCCTCTCTGTCCCCGGATCTGGCCACGGCGGCGACACTCCCCCGAGTTACGCGTTGTACGCGCGCACCGTCGGGCCAGATCCGATGCAGTGATCTCATCAGCCCGCGCCAACGGATCGCTAACATGTCGCCAACGGGTTTCCATCCGGAAACCCGGAAACCGGAAGTCGGTCGGCGTGAAGTCGTCGCAAGAAGGCGCGAAGTCGCCATGGGTGTGGTCGGTACCGGTCTGAACCGGTCGGGTCGGTCGCACGGGAAGGCAGTGGGGCGGCTATGCGGTACGGGCTGCGGTTCGGGCTGCTGGGGCCGCCGGTGTTGTACGACGCCGACGGCGAGGTCCGTTCGATCGGCGGCGGCAAGATGCGCGCGCTGCTGGTCGCACTGCTCCTGGAGCCGGGCCGGGTAGTCTCGGTGGACGCGCTCAAGGACGCGCTGTGGGGCGGGGCGCCGCCCGCGTCGGCGCAGGCCTCGTTGCAGAACCATGTCACCCGGCTGCGGCGACTCCTCGACGATCCGGAGCGGCTGCGGGCCATGCCGCCCGGGTATCTCCTGCGGGTCGGCGAGGGCGAGTTGGACGCGCGCGTCTTCGAGTCCCACGTCGTGGCAGCGCGCGCCGCGCACGCCGGGCGCGACTGGGAGCGGGCGCTGCGCGAGGCCCTGGCGGCGCTCGCGCTGTGGCGCGGCACACCGCTCGGCGGGGTCCCGCCCGAACTCGGCGGACACGCGCTCGTCCAGCGCCTGGAGGAGGCACGGCTGCTCGTCCTGGAGTGGCGGTACGAGGCCGAGCTGCGGCTTGCGGGGCCGGGGGCCGGAGGGGCCGGTGTCGGCGGAGCGGGCAAGGGCGCCGGGGGTGCAGTTACCGGCGGTGCGGGCGAGGGTACCGGTGGAGTCGGGCGAGCCGAGGGTGCCGGGGTCGGCTGGGTCTTCGGGGACATCGGGGACATCGAGGCCGCCGGGGATGCCGGGGTCTCCGCCGACGCAAAAGCAACGGAAGCCACTGGTGCCCCCAACACCTTCAGCGCCTCCAACACCTCCAGCGCCCCCGGCACCACCCGACTCGCCGCCCTTGCACCCGAGTTGTCCGCACTTGTCGCCGAGTACCCCCTGCGCGAGGCCTTTCATCGCCTGCTGATGCTCGTACTGCACCGCACCGGACGTCAGGCCGAGGCCCTGGCCGTCCACCGCGATCTACGGACCCGCCTCGTCGAGGAACTCGGTGTCGAGCCCGGACCCGCGGTGCGCGCGGCGCATCTGGAGATCCTGCGTGAGCGGGCGGGGGAGCGCGACGAGTCCGCACACGGCCCGAACGGGAACGGGTTCGAGGACGGAAACCGTACGGAGCGGGCCGCCCCGGCCGAACCGGCCCCGCCCCGGCCTGCCCAACTCCCGCCCCCGCCCGGACACTTCACCGGCCGCACCGACGTACGCCGGGAACTGAACGTGGCCCTCGACACGGCCCGGCATCCCACGCCTCCCGCTCCGGCCGTCGCCGTCATCAGCGGGATGGCCGGAGTCGGTAAGAGCGCCTTGGCGCTGCATGTGGCACACGGCCTGCGGGAACGTTTCCCTGACGGTCAGCTGTACATCAACCTGCACGGGGCCACGCCCGGAATGACCCCCCTCACTCCTGGCCAGGCGCTCGCCGCGCTGCTGCGCGACCTCGGTGCCGAGCCGCGCCGTATCCCCGAACACCCGGACGCCGCCGCCGCGTTGCTCCGCTCGATGCTGGCTCCGACGCGCACCCTGATGGTGCTCGACGACGCCGCGCACGCCGCGCAGGTACGGCCGCTGCTGCCCGCGGGCGCAGGGTGCGCGGTGATCGTGACGAGCCGTTCGCCGCTCACCGCGCTGGACGGCGTGCGGCGTTTCCCGCTCGCGCCGCTCTCGGTCGAGGACAGCGCGGCGCTGCTGCGCGCGGTCTCCGGACGGGTGGACGGCCTCGACGGCGCGCACCCCCTCGTCGAACTCACCGGCCGGCTCCCGCTCGCCCTGCGCGTGGTCGCGGCCCGTCTCGCCGCGCGCCGCGCGCTCACGCCGGACGTCCTCGCCGGTCAACTGACCGCCACCGAAGGCCGGTTGCATCATCTGGAGTACGACGACCTGAGCGTCCGCAGATCCCTGGCCGTCGCGCTCGACGCGCTGCGTGCCTCGGAGCGGGAGGCCGACCAGGACGCGGCGCTCGTGCTGAGCGGCATCGGCGCGCTCGACCTCCCCGTGTACGGGGCGCCCCTGCTCGCCCGGCTCTCCGGCATCGCCGAGTTCCGTGCCGAGGCCGCCCTCGACCGCCTCGTCGACGTCGCGCTCCTGGAGGAGACGGCGTACGGCCGCTACGCACCCCACGACCTCGTCCGCGACTTCGCCCGGGAGATCGCGGGCGCGACGGAAGGGGAACCCGGAGACGGGGGCGCCGGCATCTGCGTGTCCGAGCGGGCGTTGCGCTGGTACGCCGGTGTCGCCGCCCGCTCTCTCGAAGCGATCGTCGAGCCGGGCCTCGACCGCGAGGACCGCAGCCGGCCGACCGCCGCGCAGCCGGCCGCGCACACGGTGGACGCCGCGGCCACGCCGCCGTTCTGCACCGCCAGGGACGCCTTCGCCTGGGGCGACCTGGAACTGGAGAACGTGGTGGCGCTGGTGGAGCGGTACGCGGACACATCCGCGTACGTTCCCGTGCTGGTGCGGCTGCTCAATCCCTACCTCCAGCGCAGCGGCCGGGTCCCGGAGTCGGAGGTGCTCCTGCGGGCCGCGCTGGGCGCGGCCCGGCGGCTCGGGGACGAGGCCGCGCAGGCGTACGCGCTCGGCGACCTCGCGGGGCTGCACTTCATGACCGGCCGCGCGAGCGAGGCGCTCACGTTGAACGACGAGGCGCTGGCGATCTGGCGGCGGCTCGGGGTGCTGTCGTGGATCAGGCGCGGTCTGAACAACCGCGGCATGCTCCTCGAGGGGCTGGGCCGTCACGCCGAGTCCAGCGAGGCGCTGCTGCAGAGCCTCGAGCTCTCCCGGGAGCTGGGCGACCCGCACACCGAGGCCATCACCTACAGCCACCTCGGCAATCTGTACGAGCACACGGATGCCCGCGCCGCCATCGAGCACCACAAGCGCAGCCTGGCGATCGGCGACGCGATGGACGACGTGATCATCCGGCACTCCGCGCACTGCAATATCGGCTACGCCCACCTGACGCTCGGCGAACCGGCCGCCGCCGTACCGCACTTCGAGGAGAGCCTGCGCATCCTCGGCGGTCACGACGACTGGCACGGGGAGTCGCAGACGCGGCTCGGGCTGGTGCGCGCGCTGCGCGGGGTGGGGCATGTCGAACGGGCCGCGCGCGAGTGCGATCTGCTGCTGTGCCGCGCCGACCAGCGCGCCGACCGGTACACCGGTGGGCTCGCCCGGCATCAGCTGGGGCTGCTGCTGCACGCGCAGGGGGATGCCGGAGGGGCGTACGAGCTGTGGAAGTCGGCGCTCGCGGCGCTGGACGGGACGGACAGCTCGGTGGTGGGAGCGCTGAAGGAACTCCTGGAGGAGGAGTAGGCCGGCCCGGAGGAGCCGGTCGCCCGTCCGAGGAGGTCACCTGGCGCAGGAGTCGGGTCACCTGGCGGAGGGGCGGGCCACCGTCCTGGTCACTTCGCGTCCGCGTAGCACTCCACCACCGCCGTCGTGAACGGGAAGCGGACCGGGGTCTCGCCGAACGTCAGCCGTCCCGCCAGCTCCGCGGCCTCCCGGATCGCGGCCACGACCGCTTCCGCCTCCTCGGCCGGACAGTGCACCATCACCTCGTCGTGCTGGAAGAAGACCAGCTCGGCGGCGAGGTCCGCGCAGGTGCGCCGGAGGGCGGCGAGCAGCAGCAGCGCCCAGTCGGCGGCGCTGCCCTGGACGACGAAGTTGCGTGCGAAGCGGCCCCGGGCACGGGAGTTGGAGGAGGCGTAGCCCGGCACCCAGCCCTGGTCCCCGAGGGGCTCGGCGGGTTCGTCCTGCGGGATGCCCGCCTCCTCCGACGAGGCGTCGGACGCGCCGGCCGCCGGGGGACACGTCCGCCCCAGCCACGTCCGTACGAGCCGGCCCTCCTCGCCGGCCCGCGCCGCGTCGTCCACGTAGGCGACGGCGCGGGGGAAGCGTCTTCTCAGCGCGGCCAGGTTCTTCAGGCCGTCGCCGGACGTCTGCCCGTACACCGCGCCGAGAACGGCGAGTTTGGCCTGTGCCCGGTCGCCGGCGAACGCCCGGTCCGACACCGACTGGTACAGGTCGCTCTCCCGGCCCGCGACCTCCATCAGGCCGGGGTCGCGCGAGATCGCGGCCAGCACCCGCGGCTCCATCTGGTCGGCGTCGGCCACCACGAGCCGCCAGCCCGGGTCGGCGACGACGGCACGCCGGATCACCTTGGGGATCTGCAGTGCGCCCCCGCCGTTGGTCACCCAGCGGCCGGTGACGGTCCCGCCGGGCAGATACTCGGGCCGGAAGCGCCCGTCGCGTACCCAGTCCTGGAGCCAGGACCAGCCGTGCGCCACCCAGATCCGGTACAGCTTCTTGTACTCGAGCAGCGGCTTCACGGCAGGATGCTCGATGGTCTCGATCTCCCACCGCCGGGTGGACTTGATCTTGATCCCGGCCTGGGCGAAGGCCTTGATGACGTCGGCTGGCAGGTCGGGGCGGACGCGTCTGCCGAAGGCGGCCGACACCTCGTCCGTGAGCTCGGCGAGGCGTCTGGGCTCGCCGCCGCCCACGTACCGCTCGCCGAGCAGTTCGTGCAGCACCTCGCGGTGGACGTCCGCGCGCCACGGCAGCCCGGTGCGGTTCATCTCGGCCGCCACCAGCATGCCCGCGGACTCGGCCGTCGTCAGCAGGTGCATGCGCTCCGGGTGCGCGGTCGTGTCGTGCCGGCGGCGCTGATCGGCGTACACCGCCAGGAGGTCTTCCAGCGGTACATGGACCGGGCGCGGCTCGAAGAGGGACGACTGCGAGCCGGGCTCGGCGGAGCGCTGCGGGGGATCCGGCGGCACGGGGCCGCCGCGCAGCCTTGCCAGCGCGGCGGCCGCCGACCGGGGTTCGCCGAGCCGGCCCTCGTGGCCCAGCAGCAGTGTCTCGGCGGCCTCGATGTCGTAACACCGCTCCACTCGCACCCCCGCGGCGAGCAGACGCGGATAGACCTCGGCCGTGGACCGCCAGACCCACCGGACCACGTCGGGTCGCCCCCGCACGGCCTCGACCAGATCCGCCTCCCTGCGCACCGGTCCCGCGGGCAGCCCGTCGGGGCCGAGGGGGGCGACCTGCGCACCACCGTCCTCGGCCGGCCCGACAGCCCACCGGTCGCTCATGGTTCCGAGTCTCGCAGGGGGGTCTGACAACGGCCGCGGACGCGGCGTCCTACCGATCCGGCTGGTCCTACCGATCCGGCTGGTCCTATTGATCCGGCTGGTCCTTCTGATCCGGCTCGTCCTTCTGATGCTGCTGGTCCTGCTGGTCCTGCTGATCCGAGTGGTCCTTCTGCTGTTCCGCCACCGTGATGAGCTCCAGCACGCGCGCGAGGTACGCCTCCGCCGCTGTCTTGTCGATGCCGAGGTCGCTGAGGACGCCGTTGCCGTGCTCGTACTCCAGGAGGGCCAGGAGGATGTGTTCGGTGCCGATGTAGTTGTGGCCGAGGCGGAGGGCCTCGCGGAAGGTGAGTTCCAGGGCCTTCTTGGCGGCGGGGCCGTACGGGATGAGCTCCGGGACCTCGTCGGCCGCCGGCGGGAGCGCCGCGGTCGCGGCCTCGCGGACGGCGTCCAGGGTCACGCCCTGCGCGGTGATCGCCTTCGCGGCGAGCCCCTCGGGCTCGGAGAGGAGGCCGAGGACGAGGTGCTCGGTGAGTCCCTCCGTGTTGCCCGCGGCCTTCGCCTCGTTGTGCGCGGCCATGACCGCGTTCCGGGCGCGGGGCGTGTAGCGGCCGAAGCCCTGGCTGGGGTCGAGGTCCGACTCGGCCTTGGGGACGAAGCGCTTCTGCGCCGCTTGCCGGGTGACCCCCATGCTCTTGCCGATGTCCGTCCAGGACGCGCCCGAACGCCGGGCCTGGTCCACGAAGTGGCCGATCAGGTGGTCGGCCACGTCGCCGAGGTGGTCCGCCGCGATCACCGCGTCCTGGAGCTGTTCGAGCGCGTCGGTGTGGGCCTTCTTGATGGCCTCGATGAGGTCGTCGAGACGTACGGATGCCTTGGCAGGTGGGTTCGTCGTCATGTGTCAACCCTAGGTTGACAGGTGAGGGGTGTCAACCCGGAGTTGACATCCTCAGTGTCCCCGTCCACGCTTCCCTGTCCACAGGGTGTGGACGGTCCGGTTCGGCGGGCGTGACACGATCGACGCATGAGCAGTACGCCCAGCACCGTGGAGCGCGCCTTCGAGGCCGCGCTCTACGCCGACAGCGACGCGGCCCTCGACACGGGCGCCTCGTTGCTCGCCGCCGACCCCGCCTCCGACGCCGAACTCGCCCGCCGCGGCGAGGAGTTCGTCGCCGCGGCCTGGCGTCGCGGCTGGCAGCCCGCCGACGTCGTACGGATCGTGCGGCGCGAACTGGACGACGTACACCTGCAGCTGGTGTCGGAGCTGGTGCGCGCGGAGGCCGGCCGGGACCGGCGGCCCCGGGGCCCGCGCTGGGCGGCGCAGCTCGAAGAGCTCGACGCCCGCGGCCCGCGCACCGACCGCTTCTCGCTCGCGACCGCCGCGCTGGAGCTGTACCGGCTGCTGCTCCGCCTCCCCACCCTCGAGCCCCTGGACGCGCAGGGGGCGCACGGCACGACGCGGCACCCGGCCGCCCCGCAGGACTCCCGCATGCTCACCCGTATCCGCGCGCTGCTTGCCAAGGCCGAGGCGACCGGATTCCCGGAGGAGGCTGAGGCGCTGAGTGCCAAGGCCCAGGAGCTGATGGCCCGGCACAGCATCGACGAGGCGCTGCTCGCCGCCCGTACGCACGCCAAGGACGCGCCCGGCGCCTGCCGCATCGGTGTCGAGCCGCCGTACGAGACGGCCAAGGCGGTACTGCTGGACGCGGTGGCGGACACGAACCGCTGTCGCGCCGTGTGGAACGAGTCGCTCGGATTCTCGACCGTCGTCGGCTTCGAACCCGACCTGGAGGCCGTCGAACTCCTCTACACCTCGCTGCTCGTGCAGGCCACGGCCGCGATGACGAAGGCGGAGGCGGCCCAGCGGGCCGGGGGAAGGAAGCGTACGAAGAGCTTCCGGCAGTCGTTCCTGGCCGCGTACGCGCACCGGATCGGCGACCGGCTGGCGACCGCCGTCGAGGGGGCCGAAGGGGAGGTCGCGTCGGAGGCCCCGGCGGGGGAGCTGCTGCCCGTCCTGGCCGCCCGTGACGTGGCGGTCAACGACCACATGGAGCGGATGTTCCCGGACACCGTCACCACCCGGCTGCGCGGGGTCAACGACGCGGCCGGGTGGCAGGAAGGGGCCGCGGCGGCGGACCGCGCCCAGGTCAGGGCGCGCCCGCCGCTTCGCTGACGCCTGGCTTGGGCTGGTCGGCTGAGCGCCTGCCGGCTTCGGCCGGTCGGCTGAGCGCCTTCCGGCTTCGGCTGGTCGGCTGCGCGCCTTCCGGTTTGGGCTGGTCGGCTGAGCGCCTTCCGGCTTCGGCCGGTCGGCTGAGCGTCTCCCGGTTTGGGCTGGTCGGCTGCGCGCCTTCCGGTTTGGGCTGGTCGGCTGAGCGCCTTCCCGCTTCCGCCGGACGGCCGAGCGTCTCCGCGCTTGCGCCGGGAGACGCTCAGTCGCCCGCGGGCTGGAACGAGCTCACGGAGGCGTTCGGGTCGGTCGGGCCGGTCTTGCCCGCGAGGGGGCCGTACGACCACTTGAAGCTCTGGGTGGTGGCGGCACCGGGCAGGCCGATCTTGAGCGTGGTCGCGGCGAGGCTCTTCCCGTCGCCCGCCGTGCCCCGTACGTAGGTGATCGTGAAGGAGGCGGTGCCGCTCGCCGCCAGCGTCTGCTTCGGCGGAGTCGCGGACTTCTCCTCGGGTACGTCCGTACTCGTGCCCCCGCCCTGCACCTTGACGGTGGGGAAGCCCTGGAGGGTGCACTCGGCGCCCTTGTTGGTGAGCGTGACGGGCACGTTGCCGGTGTCGCCGGCGGCCGGGGCGGCGTTGGCGGGGCCGACCTGGATGCCGATCTGGTCGATCTTGCAGGCCGTGGAGGCGGCGGAGGAGGAGGCGGTCGAGGCCTTCTTGCCGCCGTCACTGTCGCTGCTGCTGCCGCCGCTGTCGCAGGCGGTCAAGGTGAGTGCCGCCGCGGCGGCGACGACGGCGATCGGAAGGGCGCGCATGGGTTTCCCCCTGGGTTCGTGAAGGTGCTCATGGATCATCACGCAGACCGGTGGGCACGCGTTGCGCGGCCCCCCTGTCGCGCGCCTCTCCCGTGCCGCATATGTCCCGAATGCGGCCCGAAAGACCGCCCTGCGCCGATGGAATGAGCGACGGACACGCGAACGGGCCGCGGAGTCCCAGGGATTCCGCGGCCCGCGGTCAGGAGCAGGTCGGGACAGGTCGGAGCAGGTCAGGAAGGGGTCGGGCCGGTCAGGAGCCCAGGCTCGCCGTCGGCAGTCCCGACGGGAGCTGACCGCCCTCGGCCTTCGTGTACGACTCCTTGCCGAGCTTCCCCGACCAGGTGACCTTCAGCGTCGTGCTGTTCACGGAGTCGACCATGCCCGTCGCGCGGTCCTTGGTCCCGTCCGTGCACTTGAGGTGGATCATCTGCATGCCCGCCTCGTCGCCGGCGGTCCCGGTGCACACGGTGCCGCCCGTCGTGAAGAGCCCGGCCTGCTTGCCGGTGATCACCAGCGCGACGGCCTTGCCGCCGGTCGTGGCCACCCAACTGCCTTCCAACTTGCTGGTGGCCGTCGACGGAGTGCCCGAGCCACTGCCCGTGCCGGCCGTCCCCGAGGCGGACGCGCCGGGACTCGCGGAGCTGTTCCCGGAGCCGGACCCCGAGTCGCTGCTGCACCCGGTCAGCGCGAGCGTGCCCGCCAGACCCGCGGCCAAGGCCATGGCCGCGCCCCGGGTCCGCCGACGCGGAAGGGTCGCCGAAGTCGCCGATGTCACTGAAGCCCCCAAGGGTGATGGTGTCGCTGGGGTCGCCGGAACGACCGCAGCAAGCTATCAGCCGCACTCGCGAACACCCTGAGCGTGACATCGGGAGAACTTACGAATCTTCTGAGGGAGTCGCTGGGTCATGGTTCCGAGGGGGCGTCGGGTCATGGTTCCGAGGGGGCGTCGGGTCATGGTTCCGAGGGGGCGTCGGGTCATCGTCCGAGGGGGTTGGCGAGGCATCGGGAGTGCCTCGCCGGCGCCGTCGGGCGTGACGCGCTACCAGGATGACTTGCGGACGCCCGGCAGGAATCCCGCATGCGCCTGCCCCGCAGATTCACCCGGGACAGCCCGAAGGTGCGCAGGTGGCCGCGGGGGCGGCCGTCCACGCTGTCGCGGTCGTCCACGCTGTCGCGGTTACGGACGCGGGTGCCGCTCGCGTCGCGCGGCCGGCGGCGCGGTTCCTCCCGCGCAGCGGCCCGTTCGGCCTCGGTCGAGGACGGCCGGCGGAGGATCTCCTTCAGCTCGGCCCGCCGCGCCGCGTACCGGGCGACGACTTCCCGGCGCCGTTCGTTCTTCGCGATCTTGCTCTTCTTCGCCATCAGACCCTCACCCCGCGGGCCCGGATCCTGGCCACGGCCGCCACGGCCGCCACGGCCGCCTCGGCGCCGATCGCGTCGACGGTCTTGATGCCCTTCGCGCTCAGCCGCAGCCGTACGCGACGGCCCTCGCTCGGCAGCCAGCAGCGCTTGCGCCGGACGTTCCGGTCGAAGCGACGGGACGTGCGCCGGCGGGAGTGGGAGGCGGAGTTGCCGAAGCCCGGTGTGGCGCCGGTCAGCATGCAATGCGCGGACAAGAGTGACGCACCTCTCTCCGAGACGTCTTGAAAATGGGAGTCATTTTCATTAGTATGCCGGTCATGGCACGCAACGAACTCCGTCCCGTCATCAAGCTCCGGTCCACGGCCGGGACCGGCTTCACGTACGTCACCCGCAAGAACCGGCGCAACGACCCGGACCGGATGACCCTGCGCAAGTTCGATCCGGCCGCCGGCCGGCACGTCGACTTCCGAGAGGAGCGCTGACCGTCATGCGCGAGGGAACCCACCCGGAGTACGGCCCCGTCGTCTTCCGCGACCGCGCCGCGAACCACGCCTTTCTCACCCGCTCGACGCTCGCCGCCATGGCGGGGGAGAAGACGATCGAATGGGAGGACGGCCACACCTACCCGGTGGTGGACGTCGAGATCTCGAACGTGAGCCACCCCTTCTACACGGGCAACGCGCGGGTGCTGGACACCGCGGGCCGGGTGGAGCGTTTCGAGCGCCGGTACGGAGCGGTCGGTAACGCGCTCGGCAAGGCGGGCGTCCAGGCACTCGGCAAGGCGGGCGGCAAGCGCGGCGGTGCCGGCTGACGCCGTCCTCCCACCTCTCCGTCGTGATCGTCGGCGGCCTGCACGCGGATGCGCGGCGGGCCGCCGACGCACGGCTGCTCGCCGGCGTTCCCGGCGGCGTCGCCCTTCACCACGACCTGGCGACGGCCACGGCGGGCACGGTCGTCCGACGATCCGGGACGCCACCGGCATCGTGTCGGCGGGCGAGACCCCGCTCGTCGACGACTGCGCGTGCTGCGCGCTGCGCGAGGATCTGGTACCGGAGCTGTGGCGCCTCGCGGATGCGGGCCTGACGAACCTCGCCGTCGTCGAACTGTGGGACTCGGTCGAGCCCAAGGCCCATGGTCGAGGTCGTCGTGGCGGGCGGGCTCCGGCTGACCTTCGTGATCACCGCCGTCGACCCGGCGCTGCTTCTGCACCTCGCCGGGGCTCGACCGCGAGGGGCTCGAACCGCTCCTGGAGCCCTGCCTGTTGACCGACGTCCAGTACGCCGAGGGCCCCGCCGCCTGGAAGCGACTCCCGCCCGCCTTCGACTCCCTCCTGGAGGTCTGACTCATGGCCCGTGAGCCGGAACGCAAGCCCGCCACCGAGTCCCGCCCCAACCCGCTGGACCGCGACGGGATCACGTACATCGACTACAAGGACAGCGACCTGCTGCGGAAGTTCATCTCCGACCGCGGCAAGATCCGCAGCCGCCGGGTCACCCGGGTGACCGCGCAGCAGCAGCGGATGCCCGCCCGCGCGATCAAGAACGCGCGTGAGATGGCGCTGTTGCCGTCCTCCGGCACCGGCCGCTGACCCCACCCGGCCGACATGTTTCATGCGTAGGAGGGGACCTCGGCCCGTCCAGGCCGTGGCCGACCACTTCGACATGCGCCGCCCGAGCGAAACCGGCTCCATCGGTACGAACGCTTCTGGCACGACTGCCACAAGGGCCTCGGTGAACTCCTCGACCACATGGACACCGAAGCCGGGGTCCAGACCGAGGCCGAGACTGAACCAGGCGGCGGCAAGTCATGAACCCTGTGCCGGACCGAGACCTGTCCTTCGTTCCGGAGGGCGATTCGCCTCTCCGGCACCGTTGACGTGCGGGTTCTCGCGTACGAGCCGGAACGGATGCCGTGCGTCCGGTGGGCGACGCCGATCCGGTGACCCCTCCGGATTGGGCCATTACGTGAACGTTGAAACTCGAAGGGCCCGGTACGCGTCTCTTCTTAATGCATGAGGGATTCGACCCGGACGACCCTGCACGGATGATGGCGCGGAAGATCATGCACGGGGGCTGGAGATCGCATGTCATGCGTTCTCCGGGGCAGACGCTGGACCAGACGTAGCCCGGCGATTACCAGGCAGTAGTCGGGCGGTCAACAGGCCGTAGTCAAATGGCGGTAAAAGCTGTAACCGTGGGACCACCCCCCGTGCACGTGCATCTGCCCAAGCATCTGCACATGAACAGAGCTATGATCCGGGGCAGTTGGCCACTGCATCAATGGCCACATCGGCCACTGCACGACCGGGGAGCGACCTGTGGACCACGACGTGTACGACGTGGATGACCTGGATGACGTGTACAACGGCATGGCTGCGACCGAGCTGACCGGGGTGGCCTGGCAGAAGAGCAGGCACAGCAACTCGCAGGGCTCCTGTGTGGAGTTCGCGAGGCTGCCCGGTGGCGACGTGGCGGTGCGGAACTCGCGGTTCCCGGAAGGGCCCGCGCTCGTCTACACCCGCGCCGAGATCGAAGCCATGCTCCTGGGCATCAAGGACGGCGAGTTCGACCACCTGATCGCCGGCTGACGTGAGTCGGTGCCGCACGCCTGGACGCGCATTCGAGTGGGTCAACCGGCATAACTGACCGCAACCGCCTTCTCGCGGCGCGTAACGCGCGTAGAACCGCGGCGCCAAAAAGCGCCGCGGTTCTCTATTCGGTCGAAACCCCGCCGACGGCCGGCTGCGGAAGCCGGAACAGCGCCCATACGACCTTGCCGCTGAGCGTGCCCGCGAGCGGATGCCAGCCCCAGCTGTCGGCGAACGAGTCGACCAGGAACAGGCCCCGGCCCGACTCCGCCGAGAAGTCCTCCGAGTCGCCCGCGACCGGGCTGTCGTGACTGGGGTCGCGCACCGCGCACACGAGACGTGAGGTCCACCGCATCAAGTGCAGCCGCACGGGCGGGCCTTGGTCGTCCGAACGGGGTGTGTCCGAGGGCAAGGCGTGCCGCAGTGCGTTGGTCACGAGTTCGGAGACCACCAGACAGACGTCGTCGAAGCGCTCGCCGATGTCCCACTGGTCCAGCGTTCTGCGGGTGAACTGCCGAGCTTCGCGCACCGCTTCGTAGCGCGCCGGCAGGGCGCAGGAAGCGGCGTTGGACACGGCCGCGGGGTCGAGCGGCGGAAGTCCCTGCCGTAAGGGCTCGAGCATGGTCGATCCATTCGTCCCCATGCGAGGCACTCCCGGGTGTTCGCGGTCGTTGCGATGCAGCGGTGGCGCGAGGACCATGGTTCCGAATGCGTACAGCAGATGCAAGGGCAGATGCACGTGCACGCGCCCGAATTGGACCTTCCTCCACCCTTTCTTGGCCATTTCTTCTGTCACCTTCTTCCCGCTTGTTGACCCTCTACTGATCTTTTCCTGTGTGGCCCCTTTGGAGTCTTTCCGTTTCTGTAACTGAACGAGTACTGCTTGAAGTGTTTTAGTGGCAGACTTCGGCCCTTGAAGACGGTTGGGGAGGCGGACGAACGTGAGCGCTGGTGAGTCGAGCGGCTCGGTGGTGCGGCGCATGCTGCTGGGGTCACATCTGCGGCGCCTGCGGGAGTCGCGCGCAATCACCAGAGAAGCGGCCGGTTACTCGATCCGTGCCTCCGAATCGAAGATCAGCCGCATGGAGTTGGGACGGGTGAGCTTCAAGACGCGCGACGTCGAGGACCTGCTGACGCTGTACGGCATCACCGACGAGGCCGAGCGCACGTCGCTCGTCTCCCTCGCCAAGGAGGCCAACGTCGCGGGCTGGTGGCACAGTTACTCGGACGTGCTGCCCAGCTGGTTCCCGACCTACGTCGGCCTGGAGGGCGCGGCCCATCTGATCCGGTCGTACGAAGTCCAGTTCGTGCACGGCCTGTTGCAGACGGAGGCCTACGCCCACGCGGTCGTCGCGCGCGGCATGCGGGGCGCCTCGCCCGCCGATATCGAGCGGCGCGTCGCGCTGCGCCTGGAGCGGCAGAAGTACCTCGTCTCCGAGAAGGCCCCGGAGTTCCACATCGTCCTCGACGAGGCCGCGCTGCGCCGCCCGTACGGCGACCGCGAGGTGATGCGGGGGCAACTCCAGCATCTGATCGAGGTGTCGGAGCGTCCCAACGTACGACTTCAGGTCATGCCGTTCAGCTTTGGCGGCCACTCGGGCGAGAGCGGTTCCTTCACCATTCTGAGCTTCCCCGAGTCCGACCTGTCGGACGTCGTCTATCTGGAGCAGCTCACCAGCGCGCTCTACCTGGACAAACGCGAGGACGTCACCCAGTACGAGGGCGCGCTCAAGCAGTTGCAGCAGGACAGCCCCGGGCCCTCCGAGAGCCGCGATCTGCTGCGGGGACTGCTCCAGCTCTCCTGATCTCGTCCCCACCGCCTCCGGCGAGTCTTCACAGTCTGTTCGCCTGTGAGTCTTCGTGGACTCTTCGGAGGTGCTCTCCAACTCCCTTTGGACGCAAGTACGATGACGTCTGATCAGACGTTGATCGGATGTGTCTGCTGACTCAGACTCGGATGTCTGCCTCGGCAGCAAGGGGATTGAGGGAGCACATGTCGTCCTACTTCACCGACTTGGCCCAGCAGTACATCGACGGCGAGTGGCGCCAGGGCACAGGCTCCTGGGACATCATCGATTTCAACCCGTACAACGGCGAGAAGCTGGCGTCGATCACCATAGCCACGGTCGACGAGGTCGACGAGGCCTACCTCGCCGCCCGGCGCACCCAGAAGGAATGGGCCGCGACCAACCCGTACACCCGTCGCGCCGTCTTCGAGAAGGCCCTGCGCATCATCGAGGAGCGCGAGGCCGAGATCACCGAGGTGATCATCGCCGAGCTCGGCGGCACCCACCTTAAGGCGGGCTTCGAGCTCCACCTCGCCAAGGAGTTCCTGCGCGAGTCGATCCAGCTGGCGCTGCGTCCCGAGGGCAAGATCCTCCCGTCGCCGATCGACGGCAAGGAGAACCGCCTCTACCGCGTCCCCGTCGGCGTCGTGGGCGTGATCAGCCCCTTCAACTTCCCCTTCCTGCTCTCCCTGAAGTCCGTCGCGCCGGCCCTGGCGCTCGGCAACGGCGTGGTCCTCAAGCCGCACCAGAACACCCCGATCGTCGGTGGCTCCCTGGTGGCGAAGATCTTCGAGGACGCGGGCCTGCCCGGCGGACTGCTCAACGTCGTCATCACCGACATCGCCGAGATCGGCGACGCCTTCATCGAGCACCCCGTCCCGAAGGTCATCTCCTTCACCGGCTCCGACAAGGTCGGCCGCCACGTCGCCACCGTCTGCGCCTCGCAGTTCAAGAGCGCGGTGCTGGAGCTCGGCGGCAACAGCGCCCTGGTGGTCCTCGACGACGCGGACATCGACTACGCCGTCGACGCGGCGGTCTTCAGCCGGTACGTCCACCAGGGCCAGGTCTGCATGGCCGCCAACCGCGTTCTCGTGGACCGCTCGATCGCGGACGAGTTCACCGAGAAGTTCGTCGCCAAGGTGAAGACGCTGAAGGTCGGCGACCCGAGCGACCCCCAGACGATCATCGGCCCGGTCATCAACTCCTCCCAGGCGGACTCGCTCACGGGCGCGGTCGACCAGGCGATCGCCGAGGGCGCCACGGCCCTGGTGCGCGGCGCCACCACCGACAACCTCGTCGAGCCGACCGTCCTGACGGACCTGCCCGCCGACTCCGCCATCCTCCGGCAGGAGATCTTCGGCCCGGTCGCGCTCCTCGTCACCTTCGACGGCGAGGAGGAGGCCGTACGCATCGTCAACGACACCCCGTACGGGCTCAGCGGCGCCGTGCACACCGCCGACGTCGAGCGCGGTGTCGCCTTCGCCAAGCAGATCGACACCGGCATGTTTCACGTCAACGACGGCACCGTCCACGACGAGCCGCTGGTCCCCTTCGGCGGCGAGAAGCACTCCGGCATCGGCCGCCTCAACGGCGAGACGACCGTCGACGCCTTCACCACCCAGAAGTGGATCTCGGTACAGCACGGACGCAGCTTCTTCCCTTTCTAGGCCCCCTTTCCAGGACGTCGCCCGTTCTGAGGCTCCGCCAGTTCTGAGTCTCTTTGCCGCCACCGGGTCCTTGCGGACAGAAGCTGACCGCAAGGGCCCGTACGTTCGTAGGCGCCAGGCAGGGGATGCCAGGCAGTGGATGCCAGGCAGGTGGACCGATGAAAGGCGGCGATCATGGTTACTCACGTTTCGGCGGAGACGCGCGGTGACGAGCGCGGAGCACTGCTCTCCTTCCTGGAGGCCGAGCGCGGCGGGATCCGCCGGGCCCTGATCGGTCTGACGCCGGAACAGGCCACGAGCCGGCCGAGCGCGAGCGAACTGTCCCTGGCCGGACTGCTCAAGCACGTCGCCGAGACCGAGCAGGCCTGGATCGCCCGCGCCAAGGGCGAGCCGCCCGCCGTCGAGCGGGACGAGTCGACCTGGCACGAGTGCTTCGCGCTCGTCGGCGACGAGACCGTCGAGTCGCAGCTCGCGTACTGGGAGAAGGTCGCCGCCGAGACGGAGGCGTTCATCCGCTCGGTGCCCAGCCTCGACGAGACCTTCGCACTGCCCGAAGCCCCCTGGTTCCCGCGGGAACGGGTCTCGATGCGCTGGGTGGCGCTCCACCTGATCCGCGAGACGGCCCGGCACGCCGGCCACGCCGATATCGTCCGCGAGTCCCTGGACGGCGCCACCGCCTTCGGGCTGGTCGCCCGGGCGCAGGAGGGTTGACCTCCGCGCCCTCATCTGCCCCCATAACCTGGACCGCATGTCAGCGATCCGTCTCCTGGTGCTGGGTGCCGTCCGCCAGCACGGGCGGGCCCACGGCTACCAGGTGCGCAACGACCTCGAGTACTGGGGCGCGCACGAGTGGTCCAACGCCAAGCCCGGCTCGATCTACCACGCGCTCAAGCAGATGGCGAAACAGGGACTGCTGCGCGCCCACGAGATCGCCCCGTCCACGGCGGGCGGCCCGCCGCGCACCGAGTACGAGATCACGGACAAGGGCACCGAGGAGTACTTCACGCTGCTGCGCCGGTCGCTGACCGCGTACGACCAGAAACCGGACATCCTCTCGGCCGCGCTCGGCTTCATGGTCGACCTCGGCCGTGCGGAGACTCTCGAACTCCTCCAGGAGCGGGTGCGCGCCATCGAGGAGTGGCGCAAGTCCGTCACCGGGTACTACACCCCCGAGGACGGCCCCGGACAGCTCGGCCACATCGGCGAGATCATGAACTTCTGGGTCCACTCCGCCGACTCCGGCGCACAGTGGACCCGGGGCCTGATCGAGCGCATCCGGGGCGGCGCGTACACCTTCGCCGGGGAGGGCCGGCCCTTCGTCGGCGTCCTGGTGGACGGCGAGGAGAACCCGTACGCGACGGGCACCCCGCACCCCGGCGACCAGGAGTAGCCACGCCCTCCGCCGGACAGGTCCTAGTGGTGGAAGCCGGTCGCCGCCTCCTTGTCCTGGGTCAGCGGATGCGGCAGCCTGCGCAGCTGGGGCACCAGCCGGCTCAGGTCCTCGATGAACAGGTCGGCGAGATCCACCGAGAAGCCGTTGCGGCACACCACACGCAGGACGGACAGGTCCTCCCGGTTGGCCGGGAAGGTGTACGCGGGCACCAGCCAGCCGCTCTCCCGCATGCGCCGGGACACGTCGAAGACGTCGTACGCGGTCACATGGGGTGCCGTGGTGAAGGCGAAGACGGGCAACTCGTCGCCGCGGGTGAGGAGTCGGAAGTCCTCCAGCGCCTCGATCCGCTCGGCGAGCCCGCGGGCCAGGTCTCTGGTCGTCTGCTGCACGGCCCGGAAGCCCTCCCGGCCCAGCCGTAGGAACGTGTAGTACTGCGCCACGACCTGCGCGCCCGGGCGGGAGAAGTTGAGGGCGAAGGTCGGCATGTTGCCGCCCAAGTAGTTGACCCGGAAGACGAGTTCCTCGGGCAGCTCGGCCTCGGTCCGCCACAGCGCCCAGCCGACGCCCGGGTAGACCAGCCCGTACTTGTGGCCCGAGGTGTTGATCGAGGACACGCGCGGCAACCTGAAGTCCCAGACCAGGTCCGGGTCGAGGAAGGGGGCGATCATCGCGCCGGACGCGCCGTCGACATGGACGGGGATGTCCAGGCCCGTACGCTCCTGGAGCTGGTCGAGGGCCGCGCACAGCTCGGCGATCGGCTCGTAAGACCCGTCGAAGGTGGAGCCGAGGATGCCGACGACCCCGATGGTGTTCTCGTCGCACAGCTCGGCCGCGGCCTGTGGGTCGAGATGGAACCGGTCGCCCTCCATGGGTACCTGGCGTGCCTCGACCTCCCAGAAGTTGCAGAACTTCTCCCAGCACACCTGGACGTTCACCCCCATCACGAGATTGGGGCGCGCTCCGGGGTAGCGGTCCGCGTTCCGCCGCATCCAGCGGCGCTTCAGCGCCATGCCGGCGAGCATGCACGCCTCGCTCGATCCGGTCGTCGAACAGCCGACGGTGGCCGCCGGATCCGGTGCGTTCCACAAGTCCGCGAGCATCGCCACGCAGCGGCGCTCCAGCTCGGCGGTGCGCGGGTACTCGTCCTTGTCGATCATGTTCTTGTCCCGGCACTCGGCCATCAGCACCCCGGCCTGCGGTTCCATCCAGGTGGTGACGAAGGTGGCAAGGTTCAGCCGCGCGTTCCCGTCCAGCATCAGGTCGTCGTGGACGACCTGATACGCGGTGCTGGGCGGCAGCGGCCCGTCCGGAAGCCGGTGCTTTGGCGGGGCCTCGGTCATGCCCCCGACCGGATTCGCCTCCCCGAAGAAGGGGTTGACGGACACCGGTCGTTCGTCGGGCTTCTCGGGACCTTGGTGGAGCGGCATGGGATCTCCCATCGAGTCGGCGGTCGGACGGTCCTGCTGGTTGATCGGACGGTCCCACTGGTTGATCGGATCGGGGCCCTACTGGTTCATCGGATCGGAGGGGCCTGTCGGTTCACCGGATCGCGCTCCCGTCGGCGCGCAGCTGCATCTGCGGGCGTCCGGTGACGATCAGCCAGGCCGGTACCGAGGCCACCACCAGCACGGGCAGCATGGCAGGCTGGGCCACCAGGACGGTCGCCGTGAACAGACTGATCCAGCCCTGCCGGGTGACGGCCAGGAGCACACCCAGGACCGCGCACACCACGGCGAGGGTGGGATTCACCTGCGGTACCAACGCGTGCGCGCACAGCCCGAGAGCTACCCCGGCGAACACGGAGGGAAAGATCCGGCCGCCCCGGAAGCCGCACGAGGTGGCGAACAGCAGCGCGGCCAGCTTCACCGCGGACATCAGCGCGAACCGTCCCGCCGACCAGCCCTCCGGGTTCGCCGCGAGGGTCTTCACCTCGTCCAGGCCCTTGAAGAGCGTCAGAGGCCCGCCCAGCGCCCCCAGCAGCCCCAGGACGAGACCGCCCACAGAGATCGCCACCATGGGGTGTCCGAGCCGGGAGAAGGCGCCGTGGACGTACGGGAGGGCGCACACCGCGGTCATCCCGATCGCCGCGGCCAACGAGGCGACCACCAGGGCGCTCAGCAGGTCGCCCCAGTGGGGGCCTCCGTAGGCGGGCAGCGCGAGGTCGAAGCTCGGGTGCTCCAGCAGCACCATGGTCAGCGCGCCCGTCCCGCCCGCGAGCAGCGGCGGCAGCAGCCGGTCCCAGAGGGCGCCGGGCCCCGGCTGCCCGGCCAGCACCTCGGAGAAGATCAGCGCGGCGGCCACCGGTGTACCGAACAGGGCGCCGATCGTGCCCGCGACCGCCAGGCCCACCCACAGCCCCACGGCGGAGCCCGGGATCACGCGGGTGCCGAGCCAGTAGGCGAGGGCCACGTTGACGGCCGTGATCGGGTTCTCGGGGCCCAGGCTCACCCCGCCCGCCAGCGTCAGGACGGTGGCGGCGAGCAGCCCGGGCAGAACGCGGGGCGGCAGGGGAACGTCGACCAGGCCCGTGGTCGCCGGATCCGGCCCCGCGTGCCCCGGCACCTTCCACACCACCAGACCCACCGCGATGCCGGTCGCCGTGAGCATCACGACCATCCACAGCACGGAGTAGCGGCCCACGCCCAGTGCGTCCGGGAGGGTCTCCCACAGGACGTCCTTGAACCGGTCGGCGAGCAGGCTGACACCCAGCAGGACGAGCGCCGCGGCCACACCGACCACCATGGAGGGCACGATCAACGGCAGCAGACGCCGTAAGGGGGTCGCCGTGGACGCATCGGTGCTCACGGCCACACCCTAAGCGGGCAAAAGGCGCACAACATCCCGAATGGTGTGCTTCGGTACCCCGGGAATTCCGGCTTGCACCTCACGTGGCGTGAGGGCTGAGGGTGGGACGCGTACCGAGGAAGGAGCGGAAGTGGGCTACTCAGTGGGCCAGGTCGCCGGTTTCGCCGGAGTCACGGTGCGCACCCTGCACCACTACGACGAGATCGGCCTGCTCGTGCCGAGCGAGCGCAGCCACGCGGGGCACCGGCGTTACAGCGACGCCGACCTCGACCGGCTGCAACAGATCCTGTTCTACCGGGAGCTGGGCTTCCCGCTCGACGAGGTCGCGGTCCTGCTCGACGACCCGCAGGCGGACCCGCGCGCGCACCTGCGCCGTCGGCATGAGCTGCTGACCGCCCGGATCGAGAAGCTGCAGAAGATGGCCGCGGCCGTGGAGCACGCCATGGAGGCACGCACGATGGGCATCAACCTCACGCCCGAGGAGAAGTTCGAGGTCTTCGGGAACAAGGATCCCGAGGAGCACGCGGAGGAGGCCGAACGGCGGTGGGGCGGCACGGCGGAGTACGCCGAGTCACAGCGCCGCGCCGCCCGCTACACCAAGGACGACTGGCAGCGCGTGCAGGCCGAGGTCGCCTCCTGGAGCGAGCGCTACGACGCCCTCATGGAAGCGGGTGAACCCGCGACCGGCGAGCGGGCCATGGACATGGCCGAGGAACACAGGCAGCACATCGTCAAGTGGTTCTACGACTGCTCGTACGAGCTCCACGGCTGTCTCGGCGCGATGTACGTGTCCGACGAACGCTTCAAGGCCTACTACGACTCCATGCGCCCGGGACTCGCCGAGCACCTCAGGGACGCGATCACGGCGAACGCGGCCCGGCACTCCCAGGAAGCCTGAACGGTAGGGCGGTGAGGGGCACCCGCCACGGCGGGTGCCCCTCACCGGATCCCGGTTCTGCGGCCGGTCGCGCCCTACTCCTTCACCAGGACCACCGCGGTGCCGTAGGCGCACACCTCCGTGCCCACGTCCGCCGCCTCGGTCACGTCGAACCGCATCATCAGCACGCCGTTCGCCCCCCGCACGCGTGCCTGCTCGACGAGCCGTTCCATGGCCTGGTTGCGGGTCTCCACGAGGGTCTTGGTGAGCCCCTTGAGCTCACCGCCGATCATCGACTTCAGCCCCGCGCCGATCTGGCTGCCCAGATGCCGGGAGCGCACGGTGAGGCCGAAGACCTCGCCGATGACCTGCTGGACGCGGTATCCGGGTGCGTCGTTCGTCGTCACGACCAGGACGTCCGACCGGGGTCCCTGGCCGCCTCCGTATTCCTCGATGCCCATGGTCCACAGCTTTGTCCCAGTGGGCACACAGTGCATCCTGGGGGCACTGGTGGAACCTGGCACGGACACTGTGCGTTGATAGCTTTGGCCGACAGTACTGATGTGCTGCCGTACGGCCGTCCCAGGACCGCCGTCCTCTTCCTTCACCCCTCAGGAGCCCGGAACCGTGACGACGCTTGCCCTTGGTCCAAGCTGGCTGGATCCGAACACGCTCCTGGACAGCTACGGCATCTGGGGCCTGCTGCTCGTCGTCTTCGCCGAGTCCGGCCTGCTGATCGGTTTCTTCCTGCCGGGTGACTCGCTGCTGTTCACCTGCGGTCTGCTGATCACGTCGAACCAGCTCGACTTCCCGCTGTGGGCGGCCGTCGCCCTGATCTGCGTCGCCGCGGTCCTCGGCGACCAGGCGGGTTACCTGTTCGGCAAGAAGGTCGGCCCCTCGCTCTTCACCCGCCCGGACTCCCGCCTCTTCAAGCAGGAGAACGTGGTCAAGGCCCACGAGTTCTTCGAGAAGTACGGGCCCAAGTCCCTGGTCCTCGCCCGCTTCGTGCCCATCGTGCGCACCTTCACGCCGATCATCGCGGGTGTCAGCGGCATGAAGTACCGCTCCTTCATCACCTTCAACATCATCGGTGGTGTCCTGTGGGGCGCCGGCGTCACGCTGCTCGGCTCCTGGCTCGGCAAGATCGACTTCGTCAAGAACAACATCGAGGCGATCCTGATCCTGATCGTCCTCGTCTCGGTGGTCCCGATCGCCATCGAGTTCCTGCGGGCGCGCTCCAAGGCCAAGAAGAACCCGCCGGAGCCGGAGGCCCCGCAGGGCCCGGCCGCCTACCAGCAGCAGCCCACGGCCCCCGTCATGGACGACGCGACGCGCCCGCTGCGCATGCACCAGCCGCAGCAGAGCCAGGACCCGTACCAGCAGGACCCGTACCAGCAGGACCGGCACCAGCAGGACCAGTACGCCCAGGGCTACCCGCAGCAGCAGCCCCAGCAGCCGTACGGCAACCAGGACCAGGGTTACTACCAGGGCCAAGGTCAGGGCTACGACCAGAATTACGGTCAGAACTACGACCCGAACTATGACCCGAACTACGACCAGGGCCAGGGTTACCCGCCCCAGCAGCAGCCGCAGGGCTACCCGCAGCAGCCGTACGGCACGCAGCCGAACCCGTACAACCAGGGTTACCCCCGGAACTGAGCCAGGAAGCCGCGCCCCGAAGGGGGCGCGGTGCTGTGGCATGTGCGGCTCCGCCGCGTGGGCGCGACAAGCCACGACCCGCAGTCGCCACCCGGCACAACGCACCGAGTTCGTAGGCCCGGCGCTCAGAAGCCCCGCGTCCGCTTGGCAGCCCTTCGTCCCTCGGTGGAGCCCCCGGGCACTCGCAGGAACAGCCGCGAGATCTCCGACCCCAGGTTCACACCGATGGCGATGGCCATGGCGAGCGCCGCGGCCTTGGAGAGCGAAACCAGCCCCTTGTCGACGTTGCTCTGGGCGATCGACAGCAGCCCGAAGTAAGTGGCCGACCCTGGGAGCAGGGGCCCTATCGCGGCGGTCGTGTACGGCAGCGCGGACGCGAACCGGTAGCGGGACAGCAGCTGCCCGAAGAGGCCCACCAGGCCCGCCGCGACGGCCGTGGAGGCGACCGGCGAGATACCGCCCGGGTAGTGCATCGCCCCGTACACAGACCAGGCGACGCCTCCGTTGAGGGTCACCGCGAGCACGGTGGATCGTTCCTGCTGAAGCAGGACCGCGAAGGTCAGCGACAGCAGCATGGCGGCGGCGATCTGCACCAGGGGCCGCTCGGAGATGCTGAGCGCCTGGTCCGGATTGAGCGCGGCGCCGAACTTCACGCCGAAATAGAGCACGATGAGGACGCCGACGATGATGCCCACGAAGAGGTACATGACCTCCAGGAGGCGCGCGGACGCGGTGATGTAGAAGCCGGTCAGTCCGTCCTGGACGCCCGCGACGAGCGCTCGCCCGGGCAGCAGCGCGAACAGTCCACCGGTGATCACCGCGGACGAGTTCGCGTCGACGTGCGCGAGCTGGAGTGCGACCCCTATCGCGGCCGGCGGCATCGCGGCCACCGTGAACTGGTAGAACTCCGGCAGCCCGCGCCCCGCGCAGAGCCAGGCCAGCCGGTCGCCCAGCATCGCGCCGAGCGCCGCGGCGACGAACACGATCGCGTCACCGCCCACGAGCACCGAGGCCGCACCCGCCAGCAGTCCGCTGCAGCCGGTCAGCACCCAGCCGGGATACGGGTGCCGGTTGCGCCGCATCTCCGCGAGGCGCCGGTAGGCCTCCTCCAGGGAGAACGTGGTCTCCGGGTGGCTGAGGTCGTCGACGAGCCGGTAGACGGCCGCGAGCCGCGTGTAGTCGGTGCCCCGGCGGCGTACGGTCCGGGAGGCCGTCACGGGATCGTCCACCAGGGACGGCTGGTGCGAGATAGACAGCAGCGTGAAGGTGACGTTCGGCTCGCAGCGGTCCAGGCCGAACGAGCGGCAGACGGCGAACATCGCCGTCTCCACGTCCTCGGCGCCCTCACCGCCCGCGAGCAGCAACTCGCCGATGCGCAGCGTCAGGTCGAGCACGCGGGGGACGGCCGGGCCTGCCTCGTCCTCCTTGTGCAGCAGTTCGGGTGCCGGACGCTCGGCCACCGGCATGCGCAGCATCGTGCGCATCCGGTCCTGCCAGGGCACGTCCTTGGTCAGACTGACCACGGGGACGCCGGTCGCCGGTGTGAAGGCGGGCGGGGCGTGCTTCGCGCTGTAGGTGCGCGGGGTGCTGAACGCCGACCCCTCGGACTCGGTCCCGGCCGCCTCGGGCGGCACGAGCCCCTTGGGGACCGCGAACTCCGACGTGGTCCCCGATTCGTCCTCGACCGCCGGTGCCACGCCGTCCGGCTGTGCGAAGGCACTCCTCGCCTCGTCCGACTGCGGTTTGCGGTCCTCCGCCTCCGTCACCCACCACTCCCGCTGTTGCCGACCGTGCACCTCCCGTACGCCCCAGTATGCGCACGGATACGCGAACGGGCCGCGCCACCCCAGGAGGGGTCACGCGGCCCGCGGGGCTCAGGAGAGATCAGTGACCGCCCTGCTCCTTCAAGCGCTTGTAGGAACGCTCGATCTCGGCCTCGGCCTCCGCGCGGCCGACCCAGTTGGCGCCCTCGACGGACTTGCCGGGCTCGAGGTCCTTGTAGACCTCGAAGAAGTGCTGGATCTCCAGGCGGTCGAACTCCGACACGTGGTGGATGTCCCGCAGGTGCTCCACGCGCGGGTCGTGCGCCGGGACGCACAGCAGCTTGTCGTCGCCGCCGGCCTCGTCCGTCATACGGAACATGCCGATCGCGCGGCACTGGATGAGGCAGCCAGGGAAGGTCGGCTCGTCCAGGATGACCAGCGCGTCCAGCGGGTCGCCGTCCTCGCCGAGGGTGTTCTCGACGAAGCCGTAGTCGGCCGGGTAGCTGGTCGAGGTGAAGAGTCGACGGTCCAAGCGGATCCGACCGGTCTCGTGGTCCACCTCGTACTTGTTCCGCGAACCCTTCGGAATCTCGATCGTGACGTCGAACTCCACCGGTGGCTCCTCCATGATCAACACATAGTTCTGGTGATTAAGTGTCCCTCACGCAGGTGTGTGATCGCGAAAGGGGCTGGTGGTCGTGCCAGAGCTGAGGGCTTGGCGGGCCGCGAGACCGCATGTGGTGCGGATCAAGCGGACCGTGCAGCCGCACGTGACGCGGGTCGCGCAGGCCGTGCAGCCGCGTGTGACGAGAGCTGCGCAGTCCGTGCGACCGCATGTGGTGCGGGCTGCTCAAGCCGTGCGGCCGCGTTCCGTGAAGTTCACGACCCCGCAGCTCACAGCCGTCGCCGCCACCGCGGGCCTGGCACTCGCGGCCGGGGCGGTGGCCTTGGTCGGCCCCTGGGACTCCTCCGGTCAGCGTACGGCCGAGCGTGACTGGGCCGCATCGCGAGAAGGGGAGGGTGGCGCAGATCACGGACGTAGTTCCGATACGTCCCCCGCGGCGCCGAAGCCCGCGCCCAGCGCCGCCTCCGTGCTGATCGGTCTCGGCGGCTCCACCGTCTCGGTGCCCGCACCCGCCCAGAAGGCTCTCACGAACACCCTCGACCGGCTTCTGGGCGACCCCGCGCTCGGCGGGCGACGCACAGCAGTGGTCGTCGACGTGGCGACCGGCAAGCGGCTGTACGGCAAGGGCGCCGGCGACGCGCAGACCCCGGCCTCCACCACGAAGATCGCCACCGCGGTCGCCGTGCTCTCCGCGGCGGGCGCCGACCACCGCATCGAGACCCGCGCGGTCCTGGAGCCCGGCACCAAGGAGGTCGTGCTCGTCGGCGGTGGCGACCCCACGCTGACCGCGCGCAAGGAGGCGGCGGGCCTGGCGAGCCTGCGCACCCTGGCCGACGAGACGGCGACCGCCCTGAAGGCCCGTCATCTGACCGAGGTGACGCTCTCGTACGACACCTCGCTCTACACCGGTCCCGCCCTGCATCCCATCGGCACCAACCCCAACCTCGCGCCGGTCAGCGCCCTGATGGTCGACGAGGCCCGCACCGACGACTCGGCCAGCGGCCCGGTCACCCGCGCCGCGGACCCGGCGGCGGACGCGGCCGGGAAGTTCGCGCAGCTGCTGGAGGCCAAGGGCATCAAGACGGCGACCCCCGGCCCCTCCAGGGCGACGAACCGCTCGCAGTCCCTCGCCTCGGTCTCCTCGCCGCCACTGTCCGCCCTCATCGAGCGGATGCTGACGAACAGCGACAACGACATCGCGGAGGCCATGGCCCGCCAAGTCGCCCTCGCCACCGGCCGACCGGCCGATTTCGAAGGCGGCGCGGCGGCGATCGACGCCGAGCTGAAGAAGCTCGGACTCCCGCTGGCCGGCGCGCACTTCACGGACGGCAGCGGTCTGAACCGGGACGACAGGCTGACCGCGGACCTGCTCACGGCCCTCCTGGTCAAGGCCGGTGACCCCGCCCATCCCGAACTCCGGCCCATCCTGACCGGCCTGCCGGTCGCGGGCTTCACGGGCACCCTCAGCGACCGCTACGCCGACGACTCGTCCGGCACCGGTCTCGTGCGCGCCAAGACCGGCACGCTGACCGGGGTGAACACCCTGGCGGGCACGGTCGTCGACGCCGACGGCCGCCTGCTGGCCTTCGCCTTCCTGGCCTCCGACACGACCGACCCGTCGGCGGCGCAGTCGGCCCTGGACCGCACCGCCTCGGCACTGGCGGGCTGCGGCTGCCGTTAGGACCGGCCCGGCCGGGTCCTGGGCAAGGCCCGTACCACGAGCCCCGTGCGCCCCGGAGCACGGACGCATCCGGCGCCGTACCCCTCACCGCACTTGGGCCCGCTCACGTACGGTTGACGCATGACGAGCATCGGTGGTGCCGAGATGGTCGACTGGAATCTCGCGGTGGCGACCGCGACACGGCTTGTGCGGCCTGGCCCCGAGGTGAGCCGCGACGAGGCCCGAGAGGTCGTCGCGGAGCTGCGCCGGCATGCGAAAGCCTCGGAGGAGCACGTCCGGGGCTTCACTCGTATGGGCACGGAGGACATCCACGACACCCCCATCCTCGTGGTGGACCGCCCGGGCTGGGTACGGGCGAACGTCGCGGGGTTCCGGGAGCTCCTGAAACCCCTGCTGGACAAGATGCAGGAGCGGCGGGGGACCACCCCGGGCGGAGCAGTCCTAGGCGCCGTCGGCGGCAAGGTCACCGGCGTGGAGCTGGGCATGCTGCTGTCGTTCCTGTCGTCGCGCGTCCTCGGGCAGTACGAGACCTTCGCCCCGGCGACCAGGGAACTCCCGGCGGGTGAGACCGGCGGCGGCAGGCTCCTCCTCGTCGCGCCGAACATCGTCCACGTGGAGCGCGAACTCGACGTGGAGCCCCACGACTTCCGCCTGTGGGTGTGCCTGCACGAGGAGACGCACCGTACGCAGTTCACGGCCGTGCCCTGGCTGCGCGACCACCTGGAGGGCGAAATCCAGTCTTTCTTGGGCGAGACCGAGGTCGACCCCATGACGGTCCTGGAGCGCATCAGGGAGGCCGCCCAGTCACTCGCGGGCGGCCGTCCCGAGGGTGAGGAGGACGACGGGGCCCGGTCTCTGGTCGAGATCGTGCAGACGCCTGCCCAGCGGGAGATCCTCGGCCGCCTCACCGCCGTGATGTCCCTCCTGGAGGGCCACGCGGACTTCGTGATGGACGGTGTGGGCCCGGACGTGGTCCCGTCCGTGGGCGAGATCCGCGAGAAGTTCCAGCAGCGTCGGGCCAAGGGGGCCTCGCGGCTGGACCTCGCCCTGCGCAAGCTGCTCGGTTTGGACGC
Organism: Streptomyces sp. NPDC007095; assembly: GCF_040634475.1. Taxonomy (NCBI): domain Bacteria; kingdom Bacillati; phylum Actinomycetota; class Actinomycetes; order Kitasatosporales; family Streptomycetaceae; genus Streptomyces; species Streptomyces sp. NPDC007095. The sequence goes on along the minus strand of NZ_JBEYFS010000007.1, from coordinate 29,320 downwards.
CAAACTGAGGCAGTACAGGGACGGTGAGCGTTTCGTGCGCGCGGTCGTCGACCAGGTGGGCATGGACGGCTTCAACCGTGTGTGGACTTCCCCGAACACCCTCCCGACCAAGACGGAGATCGCCAAACCGGCGGACTGGGTCGCGCGGGTGCACCGCAAGGCGGGGTCGTGAACCCTACGGCAAGGTCGTGAAACGAATTCGGCCGACGGCAGGTGAACGCCCCTCCAATCACCCGTCCGAGGGACCGTGAGCCAACGGTAGGCGTGCAATGCTCGGGGAACGGCCCGTTTCTGTCACCATCTACACACTCTGTGTGACCAGACTCGGGCTCACCCCCCGAAAACTTCATGAAGGGAACCGGACATGGGTCCCCATCCTGCGGTCGCGGCGATACGCCTGGCGGTCCGCCGCGTACTCCACGACATCCTCACCGACCACACCCGTCCCCCAGGCGAGTCCTCCCCGCTCGTCCTCGTCGCCTGCTCCGGCGGCGCCGACTCCATGGCGCTCGCCTCCGCTCTCGCCTTCGAAGCCCCCAAACTCGGCATCCGCGCCGGTGGCATCACCGTGGATCACGGTCTGCAGCCCGGCTCCGATCTGCGCGCCGACGACGTCGTCTCCCGCCTCGTCGAGCTCGGCATGACCCCCGTCGAGTCCCTCGCCGTCACCGTGGGCCGCGACGGCGGCCCCGAGGCCGCCGCCCGCGACGCCCGGTACGCCGCCCTGGACGCCGCCGCCGCGCGCCACGGCGCCTCCGCCGTCCTGCTCGGCCACACCCGTGACGACCAGGCCGAGACGGTGCTGCTGGGCCTCGCCCGCGGCTCCGGCATCCGCTCCCTGTCCGGCATGGCCGCGGTCTCGGGGGCCGGCGGCCGTTACCGCCGGCCGTTCCTGCACCTGGACCGGCAGACCGCCCGCAAGGCCTGCATGGTCCAGTCGCTGCCCGTCTGGGACGACCCGCACAACGCCGACCCGGCCTACACCCGCTCCCGGCTGCGCCACGAGGGCCTGCCCGCCCTGGAGAAGGCGCTCGGCAAGGGAGTCGTCGAGGCCCTCGCCAGGACGGCACAGCTGTCCCGCGACGACGCCGACGCCCTCGACGCCTGGGCCCGCCAGGCCGAGGCCTCCGTACGCGACACGGCGGGCCTCCTGGAGTGCGCGAAGCTCTACGCCCTGCCGCCCGCCGTTCGCCGCCGCATCCTGCGCCGCGCCGCCATCGAGGCGGGCGCCCCGGCCGGTTCGCTGTTCGCCCGCCACATCGAAGAAGTCGACCGGCTGATCACCGGCTGGCGCGGTCAGGGAGCCATCAATCTCCCGGGCAAAGTCGTCGCTCAGCGGCAGGGTGGCAGACTGGTGATTCGGCAAGGCTGAAACCGGACCCTCCATCGGGACCGCTCACGCGGCTCTCCGGGACCCCTCACTCGGGTCACGGGCGGTCCGGGTGGCCGCCCAGGAAAAGTGGGACCGGACGACCGAAAGTGATGCGGGTGGACGCGAAAGACATGGGCACCGACCTCAAGTCGGTGCTCATCACCAAGGAAGAGATCGACGCCAAGCTGGCTGAGCTGGCCGCGAAGATCGACGCGGAGTACGCGGGCAAGGACCTGCTGATCGTCGGTGTTCTCAAGGGCGCCGTCATGGTCATGGCGGACCTCGCGCGTGCGCTGTCCACCCCCGTCACCATGGACTGGATGGCGGTGTCGTCGTACGGCGCGGGCACCCAGTCCTCGGGTGTGGTGCGGATCCTCAAGGACCTCGACACCGACATCAAGGGCAAGCACGTCGTGATCGTCGAGGACATCATCGACTCCGGGCTGACCCTGTCCTGGCTCATCTCCAACCTCGGTTCCCGCGAGCCTGCCTCCCTCAAGGTGTGCACGCTGCTGCGCAAGCCGGAGGCGGCGAAGGTCGCGATCGACGTGGAGTGGGTCGGCTTCGACATCCCGAACGAGTTCGTGATCGGTTACGGCCTCGACTACGCGGAGAAGTACCGCAACCTCCCGTTCGTCGGTACGCTCGCGCCTCACGTCTACGGCGGCTGAACCCCCGGGTCCCAGTCCTCGTAAGACGATCGGGAACCCCAGCGGGTTTCGCGCCGTTGGAGCATGCGTGGGCGGGATTGCCAGTCGTCCCCTGCAGCTTCGGGTGACAATGCTGGGGTACCGTCCGAAGAACAGTCTTTATAAGTCTTTATCAAACTCACTATGGCAGGAGGGACGGGGCGGCACCGCTCCGTATGGATGGACGTGAAGCGATACTTCCGTGGGCCGGTCATGTGGATCGTGCTGGCCGTCCTTGCCGTGGTCGTGTTGATGCAGGTCGTCGGCTCGTCCGGCGGCTACAAGACAGTGGACACCGGCCAGGTCGTCCAGGCGATCAATGACAACAAGGTCCAAGAGGCCAAGCTGACCACCGGTGACGAGCAGGTCATCAAGGTGCAGCTCAAGGATGGCCAGAAGGTCTCCGGCAGCTCCAAGATCCAGGCGAGCTACATCGGTGACCAGGGCGTCAACCTCGCCAACACACTCCAGGACAAGTTCCAGAACAAGCAGATTCCGGACGGCTACACGGTCTCGCCGTCCAAGCAGAACCCGTTCCTCGGCATCCTGCTGTCTCTGCTTCCCTTCGTCCTCATCGTCGTCGTCTTCCTGTTCCTGATGAACCAGATGCAGGGTGGCGGCTCCCGGGTCATGAACTTCGGGAAGTCCAAGGCGAAGCTCATCACCAAGGACACCCCGAAGACGACGTTCTCGGACGTCGCGGGCTCGGACGAGGCGGTCGAGGAGCTCCAGGAGATCAAGGAGTTCCTCCAGGAGCCGGCGAAGTTCCAGGCCGTCGGGGCGAAGATCCCCAAGGGCGTGCTCCTGTACGGGCCTCCTGGAACCGGTAAGACGCTGCTCGCACGCGCTGTCGCGGGCGAGGCAGGCGTCCCCTTCTACTCGATCTCGGGTTCCGACTTCGTCGAGATGTTCGTCGGTGTCGGTGCTTCCCGAGTCCGTGACCTGTTCGAGCAGGCCAAGGCGAACGCTCCGGCGATCGTCTTCGTCGACGAGATCGACGCGGTCGGCCGCCATCGCGGCGCCGGCCTCGGCGGTGGTCACGACGAGCGCGAGCAGACGCTGAACCAGCTGCTCGTCGAGATGGACGGCTTCGACGTGAAGGGCGGTGTGATCCTCATCGCCGCCACGAACCGGCCCGACATCCTCGACCCGGCGCTGCTGCGTCCCGGCCGCTTCGACCGCCAGATCGCGGTCGACCGCCCGGACATGCAGGGCCGTCTGGAGATCCTCAAGGTTCACCAGAAGGGCAAGCCGGTCGCGCAGGACGTCGACCTCTCGGCCGTCGCCCGCCGCACCCCCGGCTTCACGGGTGCCGATCTCGCCAACGTGTTGAACGAGGCCGCGCTTCTGACGGCCCGCAGCGACATGAAGCTGATCGACAACTCCATGCTGGACGAGGCGATCGACCGCGTGGTCGCGGGCCCGCAGAAGCGGACCCGGATCATGTCGGACAAGGAGAAGAAGATCACCGCGTACCACGAGGGCGGCCACGCCCTGGTCGCGGCGGCGTCTCCGAACTCCGACCCGGTCCACAAGATCACGATCCTGTCGCGTGGCCGTGCCCTCGGCTACACGATGGTCCTGCCGGACGAGGACAAGTACTCCACGACGCGCAACGAGATGCTGGACCAGCTGGCTTACATGCTGGGCGGCCGCGCGGCCGAGGAGCTCGTCTTCCACGACCCCACCACGGGCGCTGCGAACGACATCGAGAAGGCCACCGCAACGGCCCGCGCGATGGTCACGCAGTACGGCATGACCGAGCGTCTGGGCGCGATCAAGTTCGGCGGCGACAACACCGAGCCCTTCCTGGGCCGGGAGATGTCGCACCCGCGCGACTACTCGGAAGAGGTCGCCGCGCTCGTCGACGAAGAGGTCAAGAAGCTCATCGAGAACGCGCACAACGAGGCCTGGGAAATCCTGGTCGAGAACCGCGACGTCCTCGACCAGCTGGTGCTCCAGCTGCTGGAGAAGGAGACGCTGAGCAAGGAGCAGATCGCCGAGATCTTCGCTCCGATCCACAAGCGCCCGGCCCGCCCCGCGTGGACCGGCTCCTCCCGGCGCACCCCGTCCACCCGCCCGCCGGTGCTCTCCCCCAAGGAGCTGTCACTGACGAACGGGGCGAACGGCTCGACGTCGGCCATCGCCAATGTGACGGAGTCCGTCCCGGCGAAGGAAGTGGCTCCGGAGGACCGCTCCGAGAGCTGATCCGGCTCCCGGCGGCCCCACCAGGCCCGGAATGGATGCCGCGCCCCCCAGGTTCTAGCCTGGGGGGCGCGGCATTTTCGCACGACCGCACGTTTTGGACGCGTCGACCAGCACGCGCAAGATCCACAGGAACGAGGACCACATGACCGACCCCGTGACGCTGGACGGCGAAGGTGTGATCGGCGAGTTCGACGAGAAGCGCGCCGAGAACGCCGTACGGGAACTTCTCATCGCGGTCGGCGAGGACCCGGACCGCGAGGGACTGCGCGAGACGCCCGGCCGGGTCGCCAGGGCGTACAGGGAGATATTCGCGGGGCTGTGGCAGAAGCCCGAGGACGTGCTGACGACCACCTTCGACCTCGGACACGACGAGATGGTGCTCGTGAAGGACATCGAGGTCCTCAGCAGCTGTGAGCACCACCTGGTGCCGTTCGTGGGCGTGGCCCATGTCGGCTACATCCCGTCCACGGACGGCAAGATCACGGGTCTGTCGAAGCTGGCCCGGCTCGTGGACGTCTACGCCCGGCGGCCGCAGGTCCAGGAACGGCTCACCACGCAGATCGCCGACTCCCTGATGGAGATCCTGGAGCCGCGCGGTGTGATCGTCGTCGTGGAGTGCGAGCACATGTGCATGTCGATGCGCGGGGTGCGCAAGCCCGGCGCGAAGACCATCACCTCGGCCGTGCGCGGCCAGCTGCGCGATTCCGCCACCCGCAACGAGGCGATGAGCCTGATCATGGCGCGTTAGCGCCCCGGCCCGCACGCCCGCTGCGCGCCCCGTCCGTCAGGCGACGGGGGCCGCGCCCCCGTGTTCGTTGTCGTCGTCCTCCGGGAGCTTGCATACACGCTCCAGGAAGAAGGCGGCCGCTATCACGGCGATGCCGGCGAGGACCGAGAAACCGGCGTAGATGGCCTGGTCGCGACGGGCGGGGATGTCCAGGGACTCGAGCAGGAACGCGCCCGTACCGCCGTACATGCCCGACACCAGGGCCGCGACCAGGGCGCTCGCCTGGCCGAAGACGACCGCGCGGGCCGCCATCAGAGGGTCGACGCCCTTGGCGCCGGGGCGGCGTTCACGCTGGGCCTTGAGGCGGGCGCGCAGCGAGAGGGCCGTGGACAGCAGGACGACGGCGATCAGGGCCAGGACGATGGGGGCGGCCAGCGGGACCCGCGGGAGGGTCCCCACCGCGCTCCACAGGCGTGCGCCCGCCCAGGACAGCACACCGGCCACGACGAACACGGCTGCCAGCGTCCTGATGCGCAGCTGTTTCACGTTGTTGTCCCTTTGCCCCTCTTGTAAGCCCGTCTTGGTCGTCCTGACCTTAACGACTACTCGGGCAGCCGGAGTTCCAGGTCGGGCCGGGGCAGGACACCTTCCCGGGTGACGGCGGTGAGCAGGTGGGCCACGGGGCCGCGGTCGGGCAGCTGGGCCTCGGGCTCCACGTCGTGCCAGGGAGCCAGTACGAAGGCCCGTTCGTGGGCGTGCGGGTGAGGGAGGGTCAGGACCGGGTCGCCGGAGACGACATCGGCGTACGCCACGATGTCCACGTCGATCGTGCGCGGGCCCCAGCGCTCGTCCCGTACGCGGTGGAAGGCCTCCTCGATCGCGTGTGCCCGCTCCAGGAGCGAGGACGGCGGGAGGGTGGTCTTGAGGACCACCACCGCGTTGAAGTACGTCGGCTGGCTGCCCGGTTCGACGCCCCAGGGTTCCGTCTCGTAGACGGGGGAGACCGCCTTGACGCGGAGGCCAGGGGTGTCCTCCAGGGCGTCGACGGCGCCCTGAAGGGTCTCCAGGCGGTTGCCCAGGTTCGAGCCGAGGGAGAGCACCGCCCGTTTCGGGTTCTGCAGGGTCGTGTCGGCGGCGTCCACCCGCTCGACCACGGAGGCGGGCACCGGCTGTACGGTCGGGTCGCTCTGACCCTCGGTGAAGTAGGCGGTCATACTCGGCTCCGGGTGATCGTGACGGTCACGTCGTCGAAGGGGACCGTGATCGGCGCGTCCGGTTTGTGCACGCAGACCTCGACCTCCTGGACCCCGTCGTGCTTCAGGCAGGTCTGGGCGATGCGCTCGGCGAGGGTCTCGATGAGGTCGACGGGCTCGCCCTCGACGACGGCCACGACCTCCTCCGCCACGATGCCGTAGTGCACGGTCTTCGACAGGTCGTCCTCGGCCGCGGCCGGTCGGGTGTCCAGGCCCAGCTTCAGGTCCACGATGAAGGTCTGGCCTTCCTCGCGTTCCTTCTGGAAGACACCGTGGTGCCCGCGGGCCTTGAGGCCGCGCAGCGCGACACGATCCACGCGAATCACTCCTGCAATCGTCGGTAGCGGCCGATGTCCACCGAGTGCGGTCGGCGCACCGGCCTCAAACGAATCTACCTGCGGGCACTGACAGAGCTCGCCCGCGGGTACGCGCGCCCACATGATGGTCATGAGGCTTCATCGGGCGTTTCCCCTGGGGAACACGGCGGCTCACGGGTTGGTAGCCGCCCCTACCCAGCGGTTCGTGATTCCAACCACTCCTTGGTGCCCGTGGACCGCCCGCCCACCCGACCGGGGGTGTCCGGGGGCTCAGCTGGGGTGTTCTCGTCCTCAGCCGGGGGTGTCCTCGTCCTCGTCCTCGCCCGATTCGGCGAGTACGGGTGAGGCGTGGTGCGACCAGAGCTTCCAGCCGTCGGCCGTGCGGCGGAACACGTTCGTGGCGACGACCAGCTGGCCGACGAGCGGGCCGAGCTCGTCGCTGTCGTCGGGGGCGGGGCCGCCGCTGAGGATGTTCTCGGTGCAGGTCACCAGCGCGGTGTCGCCCGTGACGGAGACGTGCACGTCCGTGAGGAAGAACTGGATGTACTCCGTGTTCGCCATGATCAACGCGTACGAGCGCAGGACCTCGCCACGGCCGTTGAGGACCGGCCAGCCGGGGTGGACGCAGGAGATCACCGCGCCGTCGCCCTCGATGTCGTCGTCGGCGGTGTCCAGGGGGGCCAGCCACAGCGACGACAGTCCTTCGAAGTCACCTCGCTCGAGTGCCTCGTAGAAGGCGGTGTTGGCGAGTTCGACCTGCTCGATGTCGGTGCGGGGTGCGCTCACTGGGCTCCCTCTACGGCCCGGGCGACTCGTACGGCGTCGGCGGTGGCCCGTACCTCGTGGACGCGAACCGCCCAGGCACCCTGGTGGGCGGCGAGCGCGGAGACGGCGGCGGTGGCGGCGTCCCGTTCGCGGGCCGGCGGCGGGGCGCCCTCAGGGCCCGCCAGTACGCGGCCCAGGAACCGCTTGCGGGAGGCGGCGACGAGCAGGGGGTGGCCGAGTTCGCTCAGCCGGTCGAGGTGGGCGAGCAGCGACAGGTCGTGCTCGGAGTCCTTGGAGAAGCCGAGGCCCGGGTCGACGACGATGCGGTCGGGGGCGATGCCGCCCGCCAGAACGGCCTCCACACGTGCGTGCAGCTCGTCGGCGACTTCGGAGACGACGTCCGCGTATGTCCCCCTCACGTTGCCGCCCTCGAGGAAGCCGCGCCAGTGCATGACCACGAAGGGTGCGCCGGCCGCGGCGACGGCGGGGATCATCGCGGGGTCGGCGAGACCGCCGCTCACGTCGTTGACGAGGGCGGCGCCCGCGGCGAGCGACTGCTCGGCGACGGATGCGCGCATGGTGTCGACGGAGACGGTGACGCCCTCGGAGGCGAGGCCGCGGACGACCGGGATGACGCGCTTGAGCTCTTCCGCCTCGTCGACGCGGGTCGCGCCGGGGCGGGTGGACTCACCGCCGACGTCCACCAGGTCGGCGCCCTCGGTGACCAGGTCGAGGCCGTGTTTGACGGCGGCCGTCGTGTCGAACCAGCGGCCGCCGTCGGAGAAGGAATCGGGGGTCACGTTGACGACCCCCATGACCGCGCAGCGGTCCCAGGTCGGCAGTCCCGCGACGTGGCCGCGGCGGCGCTCGGAGTTCATACGTCCAGCCTAGGCCTCCGGCGGAGGGCCGAATCGTCTGCGGGTTCGCTCCGGTCCGGGTCTTTCGGCCGCTTCGCGGCCTGTTTCCCGCGCACCCACCTGACGCGGTCGGCCAGGCAGTCCCGTCGGGGTGTGGTCTCGGGAGGGTGAGGAGCGCCTTCGGGGTGGGGTCTCGTTCGGGTGAGCAGTCGCCTTGAAAAGGGCGGACGTCTTGATATCGGGCCCAGGAGAGGCCACGGCCCGAGCGAGGGTCCCCAGGGCTGGGGTAGGGGCCCTCGCTCGGGCCTGTTCAAGGGGGCTACGCCGCCCTGACCGGGGCTACGCCGCCCTGACCCCGCGTTCCGCCACGCCGTGGGCGCAGGGGCGCGGAGCCCGTGCGCGGCGGCGCAGCAGGCTCGGGAGGGCCAGGTTCACGAAGCCCTCGGCCTGCATGGCGGCGAAGCCGATGCGCGGGAGGTCGCGGGAGGAGCCGTAGACGACGAAGCGGGGCTCCCAGCGGGGGCGGAACTTCGCGTTGAACTTGTACAGGGACTCGATCTGGAACCAGCGCGAGAGGAAGACGAGCAGGCCTCGCCAGGCCCGCAGCACCGGCCCCGCGCCGATCTTCTCGCCGCGTGCCAGCGCCGAGCGGAACATCGCGAAGTTGAGCGAGATCCGCTTGATGTCCAGACGCGGGGACGCCTCGAGCGCCGCCACGATGAGGAGCTCGTTCATGCCGGGGTCGGCCGAGCGGTCGCGGCGCATGAGGTCGAGGGAGGCCCCGTCCGTGCCCCAGGGGACGAAGTGCAGGACGGCCTTCAGGTCGCCGTACGGGCCGAGCGCGTCGTCCGCCTTGTGGGCGGTGGCGATCAGGCAGTCGCCGTCGGACGGGTCGCCGATGCGGCCGAGCGCCATGGAGAAGCCGCGCTCGGTGTCCGTGCCGCGCCAGGCCTCGGCCGCACGCCGTATCCGCTCCAGCTCGCCCTCGCTGAGGTCACGGATGCGCCGCACCCGGGTCTCGTAGCCAGCCCGTTCGATGCGCTTCACCATTTGACGCACGTTGCGCATCGCGCGTCCGGACAGGGAGAAATCCGCGACGTCCACCACCGCCTCGTCGCCGAGTTCGAGGGCGTCGAGGCCGGTCTCGCGGGTCCACACCTCGCCGCCCGTCTCCGAACAGCCCATGACGGCGGGGGTCCAGGAGTGGGCCTTGGCCTCGTCCATGAAGCGTTCGATGGCGCCGGGCCAGGCCTCGACGTCACCGATGGGGTCGCCGCTGGCGAGCATCACGCCGGAGACGACGCGGTAGGTGACGGCCGCCTTGCCGCTGGGGGAGAAGACGACGGCCTTGTCGCGGCGGAGCGCGAAGTGGCCGAGCGAGTCACGGCCGCCGTGCTTGTCCAGCAGGGCCCGCAGCCGGGTCTCGTCGTCCTCCGTGAGGCGGGCGGCGGGGTGTTCGGGCCGGAAGGCCAGGTAGATCGTCGTGACGGCGGTCAGCCAGCCGAGCGCGCCGAGCGAGAAGGCGACCGTCCAGGATGTGGACCCGGCGTAGTCGACGGGGCCTTCGAAGCCGACCAGGCCGTACAGGACGTGCGTGATGCGGTCGGCCAGGCTCGGGTCGCCGACCATCCGGTTCTGGTGGGCGCTGACGATGACCAGTCCGAGGGCGAGGGAACCGGCGCCCATGAGGACGAAGTTGGCGAGCGCGCGCCAGCGGCTGCGCGGGTCGGGCAGGGCGGCGAACTCGCTCCGGTGGCGCAGCAGCGGCGCGAGCAGCGCCACGGAGAGGACGACGCCGATGATCGAATGGCGGTACGCGAACTGGGCGACGGCACCCGCCGGCAGCAGGACCACGGCGGCCCGCCACGCCCGGCGCTTGCGGCGCCGCAGTCCATGAGCGAGCAGCAGCAGGAGTACGCCCGCGCTGAGCGACAGCGCCGCGGCGAAGGGGCCGAACGAGCCCGGCAGCACCTCGGCCATGGCGTGCATACGGCTGCGCCGGAAGCGCGGGAAGACCCCCGCGGCGATGTCCAGCACCCCTACGAGGGTGCAGGCCCTGGCGACGAGGGCGGGAACGACCTCTGGGCGCGGACCACGGAGTATGCGTCGCGTCCTGCCCGTGCGGTCTGGAACCTCGCTCGACATTTCCCCATCTATCCTGACAGACATCGCATCCCGTAGTTCTGCGAGAGACCTTGAATCCGGCGCCATTCCGGCATCCGGCGACATTGCGCCCTCTAGGACGGTGTCTTGGGGAGTCAGGTTCACTCCCCAGCGGAAAGCCGGTTCAAAAGGCAAGGAAAGTCCAGGGCAAGGCCCCGCGAAGGAGCGGGGCGGCCCGGGACGGAAAGCGCAGGCAGGACAGCTCATGGGTCTCACGAGCAACAAGGTGCTGGTGCTGGCGGTTCTGTTCGCCGTGCTGCTGTTCGTCGGCACGGTGTGGTGGTGGCCGCGGCTGGCGCGACGCAACTGGCGGGCCGTCAGCGGACGGGTCGGACTGCTTCTGGTCACCCAGGTGACGATCTTCGCTTCGATCGGTCTGTACGCCAACCAGGCGTTCGGGTTCTACGCGAGCTGGGCGGACCTCTTCGGTCAGGAGAGCGGCCAGGGCGTGGTCGTCTACCACGGCGGCCGGGGCGGTTCCGGTGGGGGGCCTCTCCAAGTGGTCGACACCCAGCCGGTGAACGTGGCGGGCGGGACCCGGCCGCAGATCGGCGGCCAGATCCAGAAGGTCGACATCGTCGGCCGTACGACGCACATCGCCACGCCCGCGTTCGTCTACCTTCCCCCCGAGTACTTCCAGTCGCGTTACCGCACCCGCACTTTCCCGGCGGTCACGATCCTCACCGGCTACCCGGGCACCGCCGCGGCGCTCATCAAGGGTCTGCACTATCCGCAGACGGCCCACGAGTTGTCCAAGAACGGGCAGATGCAGCCGATGATCCTCGTCATGATGAGGCCGACGGTCGCGCCCCCGCGGGACACGGAGTGCGTGGACATCCCGGGCGGTCCGCAGACCGAGAAGTTCTTCGCCAAAGACCTCCCCGATGCCGTGTCGGCTCACTACAGGGTGGGCAAAAAGCCCGGAAGCTGGGGCATCGTCGGCGACTCCACGGGCGGCTACTGCGCGCTGAAGCTGGCGCTGCACCACCCCGAGGCGTACGCCGCCGCGGCGGGTCTGTCGCCGTACTACAAGGCACCGATCGACCCCACGACGGGCGACCTCTTCCACGGGAACAAGGAGCTGCGCAACAGCGCGGACCTGCGCTGGTTCATGCAGCACAAGCCCGCCCCCGACACATCGCTGCTGGTCACCAGCAGCAAGGTGGGCGAGCACAACTACAAGGAGACCCTCAAGTTCATCAGCCTCGTGCAGTCCAAGCACCGCACCCGGATCGCGTCGATAATCCTCGACAGCGGCGGCCACAACTTCAACACGTGGCGGCGGGAGATCCCGGCGACGCTTCAGTGGCTCAGCGGGCGGCTGAGCGACCGCTGACCGGCGTCCCCGAATACGTGGGGGCCCTCGTGATACGCGCCGAGCCTCCTGGAATTCCTGGAGTCCCTCGAATCTCTCGAATGACGCGAACTCAAGGGAATTGATCAACAAGCAGCCGCATTGCGGGGCAAGCGGGAGCCCTTGTGGGACAAGGAGTTGCCCTTATAGGCGGCTGAGGCGGTGTGAAGCCCCTGGGGTGGCCGTGTTTTTACCGGGCGGGGCTCCAAGATTCGCCTACGCGCGGTAAGTTTCTGGCCATGCCACGTGGACGTCACCGCCATTCCCCACCTCTGCACCGGCTGCTGCCTCCTTCGGCGATCGCAGGCGTCTCGCTCGTCTGCGCCGTGGGGCCCTGGCTGTTCACGGAACCAACGGTGCTCCGCGCCTTGGCCGCGGCCGCCGCGGTGACCGCCGTCGTGGGCGGCGTCGTCATGCGCCGCTGGGACACGGCGGCGGGCAAGCGTGTCGCGGACCTCACGCGCGCGCGTGCGAGTGACGAGTGGCGTCACGAGGAGCGCGTCGCCGAGCTCGAGACCGACCTCGACGAGTCGCGCGAGCTGCGCACCAAGCTCGAGCACAAGCTGCGCGCGAAGCGGGCGGAGCTGGCCGGCCTGCGCAACGAACACGCGGCGCTGCTGCGGCGGTACGCCACGGCGGAGACGGAGCGCGCGAGCGCCCTGGAGGGTCGCCGGCTGCTCGAGATAGAGACGGTGGCCCCCGCTCGCGCGCTGCCCGCCGCGGCGGAGACCGTGGAGTCCGCGGAATCCGTGGACGCCGTGGACTCGGCGGAGCCGGAGGCTCCCGAGGGCGTGGCTGCTACGGACGAGGACATGAACGAGGTCGCGGGCGAAGGCACGCGGGAGGACACCGAGGGCGGTGTCACCGGCGAAGACGTGACCACCGTAGAGGCGGAGGACGCCGCCGAGGAGGCGGCGGACGTGCCCGTGTCTCCACAGGTCTTCTCCCCGGCCGGGTCGTCGCTCTTCCTGCGTGCCGACGCCGCGCTGAGCCGGATCACGACCGGCGATGCGGCGACCGACGTCTCCGACGCGGACACAGAAGACGCGGACACCGACCCGGACACCGATCCGGACGACGATGCGAAGCCCGGCACCGAAGCCGAAGGCGACACCGAGGCCGGGGCCGAAACCGCGGCCGCCTCGGATTCCGGGGCTGATGCCGATGCCCCCGCCTCCGACGAGCGCGAGTCCGCCAAGGGAGAGCTCGCCGAGGGAGAGCCCGCCAAAGGAGGGTCCGAAGACGGAGAACCCCCGACGGACGGTCCTCCGAAGGGCAACCGCCCCCTGACCGACGCCAAGACGGCGGCGCTGCACGTTCCCGCCGCACGCGCGGCGTCCATCGAGGCGGAGCCGGCCGCCCCGGCGGCCCACCCGGTGAAGCCTACGAAGCCCGCCCGTGCCTCCGGGCACTTCACCGTTCCGACCGCGGTGGCCGTCGCCCCGGCCGCGCCCGTGCGGCGCCCCTCGGTCGAGGGCGGGTTCGACTTCTTCGGTACGCAGAAGGGGACGTCCTCGGCCGCCATGGAGGCCATGCAGAACGAGGACCTCGCGGACGTGGTCGGACAGGAGGCGCTCGCCCTGCACAAGGCCGAGGCCGAGTCCGGTTTCAAGCCCGTCGACGAGGGGTCCCGCGGTGTCGGCCAGGTCATCGACCTGACCGCGCACGACGAGACCGAACACATCGACCTGACGGAGCTGCGGACCGCGGCTTCCTGAGGCCGCCTGTGACTCACTCACATGAGGGCAGTGGCTCGGGCCACTGCCCTCACGCGATCTCGGGCCGCACCCCGATTCACGCCGATTCACATCGGCTTACGTCATGTCACGCGGTCTCCCGCGGTCTCACGCCATCCACCGGTCCGGCCGGGCCTCGCGCCGACCCGTCCGTGACCGGTCGGCCTGCGCCTGAAGAAGCTCCGCGGCCTCCGAGGCGTCCCGCAGCCGCGCCGTCACCGTCTGGTTGGCCCCCGTGTCCACATGGACGTCGGCGACGCCCCTGAAGCGCTCCCAGGGCCCCTGTGCCAGCCGTACGCTCTGCACCTTCGCGTGCGGTACGAGCGAGAGGCGGCGGCGCAGCAGCCCGTGACGCGCCGCGAAGACGGTGTCGGTGACGGCGAGCCCGTACCCCCGCCACCACAGCGGCGCGCACCACCAGGCCCGGCGCGGCGGCCGGGACAGGCCGGACGGCACCGTCACCCCTGGCAGCACCCGCGCGATCACCGACTCGGCGACCTCGCGCGGAGCGACGGGCACGAGGACGGAGTTCGAGGACCCCGCCACGTCGAGTTCCACCCGTACCCAGCCGCGACGCCGCCACAGCAGCGGTTCGACGATCCGTACGGTCTGCACACGTCCGGGCGGCACCGTCTCGTGCGTACGGTCGAGGAGGCCGTGATCGATGCGCAGCCCGTCCGGCGACTCGCCCACCGTCCAGTCGTACTCGCCGACGAACCGTCCCACGCTGCTCGCGCCCGCGGCGCCGAGCAGTGGCACCCCGGTGGCGAGGACCGTCCACACGCTGTGGGTGGTGAACCACAGGAACGGGGGTACGACGAGCGCGGCGGCCAGGGAACCCCAGGTGGCGCCGGTGAGGACGAGCGAGACGGCGAGGAAGCCCGCAGGCACGTGCAGCAGCTGCCGCACCGGCGCCTCGCCGACCTCGTGAGCCGTCTCGGGGGCGAAACCGGCGGCGCGGGCGAGGAGTTCGGCGCGCAGGGCACGGGCCTCGTCCTCGCCGAGGAAGGCGAGTTCGTCCTTCTTGTCCGTTCCTATGACGTCGAGTTTGAGCTTGGTGACGCCCGCGACGCGGGCCAGCAGCGGCTGGGTGACGTCGACGGCCTGCAGCCGGTCGAGCCGGATGTGCGCGGTGCGCCGGAACAACAGGCCGGTACGGATGCGCAGTTCGGTCTCGGTCACCGCGAAGTGCGTGAACCACCAGCTCAGAAAGCCGTAGAGGGCGGCCGCCGGGACGACGACGGCGAGCCCGATGAGCAGCGCGGTCGTCGTCAGCCTGGTCAGCTGCTCCTGCGCCTGGTTGGGGTCGTGCACGGCCCATCCGGCGACCACGGCGACCGGCGCCCAGGCGCGCCGGAACGGTGTCACGGGGTGCAGCCGCCGCTCCAGCAGCGGCTTCTCCTCCGGTATGGCGTCCTCCGTGCCGGGCGCCGGCGTGTTCACAGCCCCGCCGATCGGGCCTCGCCCAGCTCGGTCAGCCGGTCACGCAGCCGCTCGGCCTCGGCCGGGTCCAGGCCCGGGATGCACGCGTCGGTCGCGGCGGCCGCCGTGTGCAGCTGCACACTCGCCAGCCCGAAGTGCCGCTCCACGGGGCCGGAGGTCACCTCGACCAGCTGCATCCGCCCGTACGGCACCACGGTCTCCTCGCGGAACAGCACACCCCGGCTGATCAGCAGGTCGTCCGCGCGCTCGGCGTACCGCCAGGAGCGCCAGTTGCGCCCCAGCATTCCCCAGCCCCACACCAGCATGGCCAACGGCAGCAGCGCGAAGGCCGCCCAGACGGCGCCCGCGAACACCGCGAGAAGCAGCCCAAGGACGATCGTCAGCAGTCCCAGCCACACCACCAGCAGCAGCCGGCGCATCCGCAGCAGCCCCGGCGGCAGCCCGGTCCAGACCGGCTCCGCCGCCGTGCTTCCCACGGTGTTTCCCGCGGTCTCCGCGCTCCCCGTATCCATGCCGCAAGGGTACGTACGACAGACTGTCCCCATGACTCCTACGACGGAGACCATGGTCGGTATCGGCGGCGCCGCGGAGAGCACCGACATGGTGCTCAACATCGGACCCCAGCACCCGTCCACGCACGGTGTGCTGCGGCTGAAGCTGGTCCTGGACGGTGAGCGGATCCAGCACGCGGAGCCGGTGATCGGCTATATGCACCGCGGCGCGGAGAAGCTCTTCGAGGCCCGTGACTACCGCCAGATCGTCATGCTCGCCAACCGCCACGACTGGCTCTCCGCCTTCTCGAACGAGCTGGGCGTGGTCCTCGCCGTGGAGCGGATGCTCGGCATGGAGGTCCCCGAGCGCGCTGTGTGGATGCGCACACTCCTGGCGGAGCTCAACCGGGTCCTGAACCACTTGATGTTCCTGGGCTCGTACCCCTTGGAGCTGGGCGGGATCACCCCGATCTTCTACGCCTTCACGGAGCGCGAGGAACTCCAGCACGTCATGGAGGAGATCTCCGGCGGCCGCATGCACTACATGTTCAACCGCGTCGGCGGTCTCAAGGAGGACCTTCCGGCCGGCTGGACGACCCGCGCGCGCGGCGCCGTCACGGCCCTGCGCTCGCGGATGGGCGTGTACGACGACCTGGTGCTCGGCAACGAGATCTTCCGGGGACGTACGCGGGGCGTGGGCGCCCTCGTGCCGGAGACCGTGCACGCCTACGGAGTGAGCGGGCCGATCGCGCGCGCCTCGGGCGTCGACTTCGACCTGCGCCGGGACGAGCCGTACCTCGCCTACGGGGAGCTCCAGGACACCCTGAAGGTCGTCACCCGCCAGGAGGGTGACTGCCTGGCCCGCTTCGAGTGCCTCCTCGGGCAGACGCACAACGCGCTCGACCTCGCGGACGCCTGTCTCGACCGGCTCGCGGACCTTCCGCCCGGGCCGATCAACCAGCGCCTCCCGAAGGTCCTGAAGGCGCCCGAGGGACACACCTACGCCTGGACCGAGAACCCCCTCGGGATCAACGGTTACTACCTGGTCAGCAAGGGCGAGAAGACCCCGTACCGGCTGAAGCTGCGCTCGGCCTCGTTCAACAACATCCAGGCGCTGGTGGAGCTGCTGCCCGGGACGCTGGTCGCGGACATGGTGGCGATCCTGGGGTCACTGTTCTTCGTGGTCGGGGACATCGACAAGTAGGCCGTCGACAAGCAGGCCGTCGGCCAGCGGATCGTCGGCAGGCAGGCCGCCGATCATCGGGTTTGGAATTCCAACCGGCTGGAGCAGCCAGCCGAAGTCACCCAGGCCGCCGGTCGCGGTGAGTTCGGCGGCTTCCCCTGCGTCCGCCAGAGCGCGTACGTAGGCGGTGGGGTCCGTGGCGGCGAGCGAGAGCGCCGGCCGGGCGCCGCTCACGCCGAGCGCGCGCAGGGCCGCCCGCTGGGTCACCACGCGTCCTCCGGCCAGCGCGCACGCGTCCAGCGCCACATGCGCCGTGATGTCGCACGAGCCGTCCGGCACGGGCACCGTCTCCCGGCCCTCGCGGAAGCCGGTGAGTGTCCCGAAAGGCGGTCGCGCGGCGGCGAAGTGCGCGTAGTCGACGGCGACGGCGAGACCCCGGTCCACGGAGGCGACCGCACTGGCCCAAGAGGCATCTCTAGGGAGGCCGATCTCGGCGCGGGCCCCCTCGAAGGGCGCCTCTTCGGAGGGCGTCCCCGGGAAAGGCGCCTCTTCGGGGGGCGTCCCCGGGAAAGGCGCCTCTTCGGGGGGCGTCCCCGGGAAAGGCGCCTCTTCGGGGGGCAGCGGCCACCACCTCCGCAGCCACTCCGCCGCCGGCCCGGTCACGGGCTCACCCAGGCGCTCGGCCCCGTCGTCATCCCGTACGAGAACCAGCCGGGGTACGCCCGTCGCGTCCACCTCCGCCACGTCCACCGGCACGTTGTCCAGCCACTCGTTGGCGAACAGCAGCCCGGTGATTTTCTTTGGGGGCCGGGTGAGCCACTCGATCCGGTGATCGAGACCGGCGGGGCGGTCGGCGCGCTCGACGGCGTACCCGCGCACGCGGGAGGCCACTTCGGCGGGGAGCGCGGCGAGGACACCGGTCACCAGCTCACCGCGGCCCGCCGCCATGTCCACGAAGGCGAGCTCGGCAGGGCGGCCGAGGGCCTCGTCGACCCGGCACAGCAGCCGGGCGACGGCCGCGGCGAACAGCGGGGACGCGTGCACCGACGTACGGAAGTGCCCGGCCGGCCCCTCGGGCCCGCGATAGAAGCCGGAGGGCCCGTACAGGGCCTCCTCCGTGGCCTCGCGCCAACCTCGCCACGTACCTGTCACCACACGTCTCACTGCACCAGGCTAGGCCCACCTGAAAGACGGGCCCTAGCCGTCCCGGGCGGGGGAGCATCCACCTTGGGGAGTACGAGCGCCTCTTGCGGATCGACCCTCCGGTTGACCCCTGCACACTGCATGCTTCCCTACGCTGGGTTACGTGCAGCGCCTCTATGACTTCCTCCGCAGGCACCCGACGTGGGTCGACAGCTTCTGGGCCGTCGTCCTGCTCGGGATCTCCGGCGTGAGCCTGACCAATGTCAACGGCGCCTCCGACCAGCGCGGGTCGCTCGCCGCGGCGCTCCCGATCGCCGTCGTACTGAGTGCGGTCGTCGCGCTGCGCCGCCTCATGCCCGAGAAGATGCTGGTCCTGGCCGCAGTGGTAGGTGTCGCACAGGTGGTCCTGGACGTCCCGCCGGCGCCCGCGGACTTCGCGATGCTGGTGATCATCTACACCGTCGCCGCGGACGGTGCCCGCTGGGCTTCGCGCCTCGGGCTGATCGGCGGCCTGTGCGCGGCGACCGTCGGGCAGCTCCGCTGGCCCCTGAGGGATCAGGGCCCGCTGGGCGCCGTCCTGATAGTGATCTTCCAGACGGTTCCGTTCGCGCTCGCCTGGGTCCTCGGTGACTCCATCCGCACCCGCCGGGCCTACCTCGCCCAGCTGGAGGAGCGCGCCGCCCGCCTGGAGAAGGAGCGCGAGGCGCAGGCCAAGGTGGCCGTCGCCGCCGAGCGCGCCCGGATCGCCCGAGAACTGCACGACGTGGTCGCGCACAACGTCTCGGTGATGGTGGTCCAGGCGGACGGTGCCGCGTATGTCATGGACGCCGCCCCCGAGCAGGCCAGGAAGGCCCTCGAGACCATCTCCGGGACCGGCCGCCAGGCCCTCGCCGAGATGCGCCGTCTGCTCGGCGTGCTGCGCACCGGCGAGCACCAGGAGAGCGGTGAGTACGTGCCGCAGCCCGACGTCGAGCAGCTCGACGACCTCATCGAGCAGTGCCGCACCTCGGGCCTGCCCGTCGACTTCAAGGTCGAGGGCACCCCGCGCCCGCTGCCCAGCGGGGTGGAGCTCACGGCGTACCGGATCGTCCAGGAGGCGCTCACCAACACACGCAAGCACGGTGGCCCGAACGCGGGCGCGAGCGTGCGCCTGGTCTACTTCGACGACGGGCTCGGACTGCTGGTCGAGGACGACGGCAAGGGCGCGCCCCACGAGCTGTACGAGGAGGGCGGCGCCGACGGCCAGGGGCACGGCCTGATCGGGATGCGCGAGCGTGTCGGTATGGTCGGCGGCACTCTGGACGCGGGGCCGCGCCCCGGTGGAGGCTTCCGCATCAGTGCCCTGCTGCCGCTCAAGTCGGCTCACTGACACCTGTAACGACACCTTTTGGCCAGTTCCAAAGCTTTTTGACCGTTGATGGAGAGGGAAGAGACCCCGATGGCGATCCGCGTGATGCTCGTCGACGACCAGGTGCTGCTGCGCACCGGCTTCCGGATGGTGCTCGATGCCCAGCCGGACATGGAGGTCGTGGCCGAGGCGGGCGACGGCGTCGAGGCCCTCCAGGTCCTGCGGTCGACCGCGGTCGACGTGGTGCTGATGGACGTACGCATGCCGAAGCTGGACGGTGTGGAGACCACCCGTCGCATCTGCTCGGATCCCAACCCGCCGAAGGTGCTGATCCTCACCACCTTCGACCTCGACGAGTACGCCTTCTCCGGGCTGAAGGCGGGCGCCTCCGGCTTCATGCTCAAGGACGTGCCGCCCGGCGAGCTGCTCACCGCCATCCGCTCCGTGCACAGCGGTGACGCCGTGGTCGCGCCCTCCACCACCCGGCGCCTGCTCGACCGGTTCGCGCCGATGCTGCCCCACGTCGGCAAGGAGCCCCAGCACAAGGAGCTGGAGCGGCTCACCGACCGCGAGCGCGAGGTGATGGTGCTGGTCGCGCAGGGTCTGTCGAACGGCGAGATCGCGGCCCGTCTCGTGCTGTCCGAGGCCACCGTGAAGACGCATGTGGGGCGCATCCTGACCAAGCTGGGGCTGCGGGACCGGGTGCAGGTGGTGGTCCTCGCCTACGAGACGGGGCTCGTACGGGCGGGCGGGCAGCGTTGATCCGGGACGGGCACCGCTGATCCGGGCCGACGGGGCGATCGTGGGTGCGTGACCGGGGCGTGACCGGGGCCCACTAGGGTCTGCGCATGCTCCTGTGGATCAACGGCCCCTTCGGGGGCGGCAAGACACAGACCGCACACGAGATCCAGCGGCGGCTGCCCGGCAGCGTCGTCTGCGACCCGGAACACGCCGGCTTCGGGCTGCGCCGCATGCTGCCGCCCGAACTGCGCGGGGACTTCCAGGACTTGGCGTCCTGGCGACAGGGTGTGGTCGAGGTGCTCGACCTCGCTCTCGGCAAACACGACGGCGTGGTCATCGCCCCCATGACGGTCACCAACGCCCGCTATTTCGAGGAGACGGTCGGGCGGCTTACCGAACTGGGCCACGACGTACGGCACTTCGCGCTCCTCGCCGAGCGCGAGACCGTACTGAAGCGGCTGCGCGAGCGCGGCTTCGGACACCTCCTGCAGTACGTCGCCGGGAAGGACGCCCCGCTGCGGCACGAGAGCTGGGCCGTGCGGCAGCTCGACGACTGCCTGGAGCGGCTGCGCGAGCCGGAGTTCGCGGAGCACCTGTGGACCGATCACACGACGGTCGCCAAGACGGCAGACCGGATCGCCGTGCTCGCGGGGCTGACGCTGACGCCGAACAAGGACGGGGTGGTGCGGGGGCGGCTGCGGCGGGCGTGGACCGGCGCCAAGCACATCCGGTTCGACTGAGCCTCCGGAGCGGCTGACATGGGTCTGCCGGGCTCGACGCGGTCTGCTGGGCTCGACGCGGTCTGCTGGGCTCGACGCGGGCTGCCGGGCTCGACGTGGAGCCGACGAGCCCGACGTGGGTCCGCAGGGCTCAGCGCAGGATGCCCTCAAGGAAGTCGCTGCCCAGCCGGGCCACGACGCTGACGTCGAGCTGGTGCAGCACGTACCGCCCGCGGCGCCTCGTGGTGATCAGGCCCGCCTTCTTCAGCACGCCCAGGTGCCGTGATATCTCCGGGGCCGTCATCCCGTTCACCTGTGCCAGCTCGCCTGTGGTGAACGCGCTGCGGGCCAGGCTGCGGCAGATCCGCATCCGGACCGGATGGGACAGGGCGGTCATCCGCAGGGTCAGCTGCTCCAGCGAGAACGGTGCCGTGAGCTCCGGGGAACCGACCGGGTAGTGCAGCACCGGCTGCCAGCCGTAGCGGTGCAGCACCATCAGGTGCGGCCAGCCGAGACTGGTCGGCACGAGGAGGAGCCCGCCCTCCCCGGTGGCCGTCTGGCCCTGGCCCAGCTTGTCGACCGTGATCGTCCGGCCGGTCTCGTCGAGCGTCACCGCCGGGGACACCGAGGCCATGGCCTCGGCCAGGCCCTTGTGCCGCAGGAGGTCCGTCTTGTGGCGGGCGTCCGCCGCGAGCTGGTGGCGCAGCCGGGACCAGGTCTCGGCGAAGAAGGCCTCGTCGCAGTCCTCCAGGAACTGCCGCAGCCATGCCCGGATCTGCGGCGGATCGTCCAGCAGCCGCTTGCTGAACCGCACCTGCTGGGGTCCGCGCGCGGCGGCCAGCTCCAGCGCGCGCTGCTGCAACTCCGGGTCGGAGAGCGTGTCCCGGCCCGGCGCCGCGTACGGAAGCGCGCAGGTGAACTCCAGGGCGGCGTCCACGAACTGCTCGTCGGTCAGCTTGTCGAGCAGGTCCAGCTCCTCGGCGAGCGTGGCGCCCGGGAGCGTGGTCCTGCCGGGAATCCCCGCGTACGGCAGGAACAGGTCCGAGAACGTCGTCCGCCACAGGAAGTCGGCCTCGCACATCCGGTCCGCGAGATGCGAGTCGAGCCGGGCCGTCACACCGGTCGCCCAGCCCTGCAGCCCGGGGTGGTGACCCGGCTCGGACAGCGCGTGCAGCGCCATGCAGAGCTCGGCCAGGGGCGACGGCACGACGGAGATCCGCTCCTGCCGCAGCCCGGTGACGTCGATGTGCACGCTCATGACCTCATGGTGCACCCCGCCACTGACAACGCAGTCCTCGATTGACGGCGACCGTCAATCGAGGCGACAGCCACCGAGGACGGGCGCAATCTGGGACGACCGGGGCAACCGCGGGCCTTCGGATCCCCCTCCCGTCGTGCGTTTCCGTCCCGAGAGGCGATGAGCCATGAGCATCACCCAGCAGTACCAGCTCGACAGCTACCGGGCCCGCCGGCACGGCGAGCCGGCCCCTCCGGCGCCCGGCGCGCACGACTGGCAGGTCGCCCGTGAGCTGCGCGACCTCCGGCGGTTCCGGGCCGTCGTGGCGGGCCGCCCGGCCCACGGGCGGATACGCCAGGCCCTGGGCCGGTGGCTGCGCGGACGGCGGCCGTACCCGGGCCGCTGACCTCCGTGCGGGGTGGCCGACCGTCGGCGTCCGTGCGGGGTCGGCCGGGCGCAGGACTCAGTGTGCGGTCAGCCGGGCAGTCGCTCGACGAATTCCCGGACGGCCGCCCGTACGTCCTGCGCCGTCCACTCCAGACCGGGCGCCGCCACCGTGACCTCGGTGAGCGCGAGCCCCGGACCGCCCCGCATCCAGCTCTGGGAGAAGAGCGAGGTCTTCGTCTCCTCGGTCTGCCGCAGCGCCGCGTCCGTGAGGACGTCGGGGTCGTACGGCAGCCAGACCTGGAACTGGTGGGTGTGCGGTTCTTCCGGGTGGACGCGCGCCCAGGGGACCTGGGCCTCCGTGAAACCCTTGCGCAGGGCGGCGGCGACCCCGCGCGCGTGGTCGACGTACTCCGGCAGCCGGGGCAGCTCCCGGTCCAGGCCGATGAGCGCGGCGAGCACCGTGGGGAACTGCTGGAGGATCATGCCGCCGTACCGGTGCCGCCAGGTCTTCGCCTCGTCGATCAGCGTCTTCGGGCCCGCGATCGCCGCCCCGCCGAAGCCTTCGAGCGACTTGTAGAACGACACGTAGACGCTGTCCGCGAGGCCCGCGATCTCGTCCAGCGGGCGGCCGAAGTGCGAGGTGCACTCCCACAGGCGGGCCCCGTCGAAGTGGACCACCGCGTCACGATCCCGGGCGGCCTCCACGACCTCGGAGAGTTCCTCCCAGGAGGGCAGCACAAAACCGGCGTCCCTGAGCGGCAGTTCGAGCAGCAGCGCCCCGAAGGGCTCCTCGAAGTCCCGTATCTCCTGTGCCGTGGGCAGCCGGGGCTCGTCGGTCACCCGCACCGGGCGCAAGCCGCTGACCTGGCTGAACGCCTGCCGTTCATGGACCTCGGGGTGGCCGAGCGCATGGAGCGCGACGGTCGGGTTCCCGGTACGGCCCGCCCAGCAGCGCAGGGCGACCTGCTGGGCCATGGTGCCGGTGGGGAAGAAGGCGGCCGCCTCCTTGCCGAGCAGGCCCGCGACGCGCTCCTCCAGGGTCTCGACGATCTGGCCGCCGTACATGTCGACGGGCCGGTCGAGGTCGTACACGCCCTCGGCGCCGTCGTGCAGCCAGGCCAGCCGTTCCCGGACCGTGTGCTGGTGGCTGGGCCGCCACAGCACGCGCCGGGCCGCCCGCAGTGCGGCACGCCGCCGCTCCCGCAGCCGCTCGGCTGCCTCTTCCGGATCCTGGCCCGCACTCTCCGGATCCTGGCCCGCACTCTCCGGGTCCTGCCCCGCCGTCTCCGGGTCCTGTCCCGCCGTCGCTTCCGCCGTATCGCTCATCCCCGGATGATGTCGCGCACAGCCCCGCCTCGGCATCCTCGTTTTCCGCACCCCTCGCGACCTGCGGAAACCCACAGCCTGTGGACAACGAAAACGGCGCTCGAACCAATCGCGTTAACATGACGAGAAATCGTCCGGTACCCCGAGCGGACTGGAACGGAAGGCCGCCGTCGAGTGAGTACATTCCCCCAGCCAGACCCCAAGGACCGCCCCGCGCGGCTCACCGTCGGCGTTGTCGGCGCGGGCCGGGTCGGCCCCGCCCTCGCCGCGGCGCTCCAGCTCGCCGGACACCGCCCGGTGGCCGTCTCCGGGGTCTCCGACGCCTCCAGGCGGCGCGCCGCGCTGCTCCTGCCCGACGTGCCGCTGCTCTCCCCGGCGCAGGTCCTGGAGCGCTCCGACCTGGTCCTGCTGACCGTCCCGGACGACGCGCTGCCCGGGCTCGTCGAGGGGCTCGCAGAGACGGGCGCCATCCGGCCCGGACAGCTGCTCGTGCACACCTCCGGGCGGTACGGCGCGCGGGTGCTCGACCCGGCGCTCAGGGCGGGCGCCCTGCCGCTCGCGCTGCACCCCGCCATGACGTTCACCGGCACCCCCGTGGACGTGCAGCGGCTCGCCGGATGCTCCTTCGGAGTCACCGCGCCCGAACAGCTGCGCCTGGCCGCCGAGGCCCTGGTGATCGAGATGGGCGGCGAGCCCGAGTGGATCGCCGAGGAGTCCCGCCCGCTCTACCACGCGGCCCTCGCGCTCGGCGCCAACCACCTGGTGACCCTGGTGGCCGAGTCCATGGAACTGCTGCGCACCGCCGGCGTGGAGGCCCCGGACCGGATGCTCGGCCCGCTGCTCGGCGCCGCCCTCGACAACGCCCTCAGGTCGGGCGACGCCGCCCTCACCGGGCCCGTCGCGCGCGGGGACGCCGGCACGGTCGCCGCGCACGTCGCCGAACTGCGCAAGCACGCCCCGGGGACCGTCGCCGGCTATCTCGCCATGGCCCGCGCGACCGCCGACCGGGCGCTGGCCCACGGACTGCTGAAGCCGGAACTCGCCGAGGACCTCCTCGGGGTACTCGCCGACGGCGCGACCCTGCCTGACGACGGGAGCGACCGATGACCACCACCCTGCTGCGCACCGCCGACGAGCTGCACGCGCGTGTACGCCGCGGCAGCCGGGCCGTCGTGATGACCATGGGCGCCCTGCACGAGGGCCACGCCACGCTGATCCGCGCCGCCCGCGAGATCGCCGGGCCCGAGGGCGAAGTCGTCGTCACGGTCTTCGTGAACCCGCTCCAGTTCGGCGCGGGCGAGGACCTCGACCGCTACCCGCGCACCCTCGACGCCGACCTCAAGATCGCCGAGGAGGCGGGCGCGGACGCCGTGTTCGCCCCCTTCGTGGACGAGGTCTACCCCGGCGGCGACCCCCAGGTCCGCCTCTCCGCGGGCCCCATGGGCGAGCGCCTGGAGGGTGCCGTGCGCCCCGGCCACTTCGACGGCATGCTCACCGTCGTCGCCAAGCTGCTGCACCTCACCCGGCCCGACGCGGCGGTGTTCGGGCAGAAGGACGCCCAGCAGCTCGCCCTGATCCGCCGCATGGTGCGCGACCTGAACTTCGGCGTGGAGATCGTCGGCGTGCCCACCGTGCGCGAGGAGGACGGGCTCGCCCTCTCCAGCCGCAACCGCTACCTCTCGCCCGAGGAGCGGCGCACCGCCCTCGCCCTCTCCCAGGCACTCTTCGCGGGCCGCGACCGGCACGCCGCCCAGGAGGCCCTGCGCGCCCGGGCCCGCGAAGTGCCCGCCACACGCGCGCGTGCCGAGGCGCTCAGCGCGATCGGCGAATCCCGCGCCGCCGCCGACGCGCACGCGGTCGCCAAGGCCGTACCCGGCGGTCCCGCCGCCGTCCGCGCCGCCGCCCGCCTCGTCCTGGACGAGGCCGCCCGCCTCCAGCCGCCGCTGGTCCTGGACTACCTGGCGCTGGTCGACCCGTCCGACTTCACCGACATCGAGGACGACTTCACCGGCGAGGCGGTCCTCGCCGTCGCCGCCCGGGTCGGCACGACCCGCCTGATCGACAACCTCCCCCTCACCTTCGGAGCCGCCTCGTGACCGCCACAGGCACAGGTACACCTACGGGTACTGGCATACGACTGCACGCACCCGCCCCCGGCTGGGCCCTCACCGCGGACGTGGTGGTCGTCGGCTCCGGCGTCGCGGGCCTCACCGCGGCACTGCGCTGCGAGGCCGCGGGCCTGAGGACCGTCGTCGTCACCAAGGCCCGCCTCGACGACGGCTCCACGCGCTGGGCGCAGGGCGGCATCGCCGCGGCCCTCGGCGACGGGGACACCCCCGAACAGCACCTCGACGACACCCTCGTCGCGGGCGCGGGCCTGTGCGACGAGGACGCCGTGCGCATCCTCGTCACCGAGGGCCCCGACGCCGTACGCCGCCTGATCGAGACCGGCGCCCACTTCGACGAGTCCACCGAAGGCGAGCTGGCACTCACCCGTGAGGGCGGCCACCACCGCCGCCGCATCGCGCACGCGGGCGGCGACGCGACGGGCGCCGAGATCTCCCGGGCACTCGTCGAGGCGGTACGCGCGCGTGGCCTGCGCACGGTCGAGAACGCGCTCGTCCTGGACCTCCTCACGGACTCCGAGGGCCGCACCGCGGGTGTGACCCTCCA
The DNA here is from genome assembly GCF_040634475.1 of Streptomyces sp. NPDC007095. NCBI lineage: Bacteria > Bacillati > Actinomycetota > Actinomycetes > Kitasatosporales > Streptomycetaceae > Streptomyces > Streptomyces sp. NPDC007095. The sequence goes on along the minus strand of NZ_JBEYFS010000007.1, from coordinate 3,188 downwards.
TGTCATGGGAGAGGGCCAGCACGACGGCGTGGGAGCCGTCCACGCCCCCACTGTGGTCCTCGCCACCGGCGGCATGGGCCAGGTCTTCTCCGCGACGACGAACCCGTCGGTCTCCACGGGCGACGGCGTGGCGCTCGCCCTGCGCGCGGGCGCCGAGGTCTCCGACCTCGAATTCGTCCAGTTCCACCCGACCGTGCTCTTCCTCGGCCCGGACGCCGAGGGCCAGCAGCCGCTGGTGTCGGAGGCGGTGCGCGGCGAAGGCGCCCACCTGGTCGACGCGGACGGCGTGCGCTTCATGGTCGGCCGGCACGAGCTGGCCGAACTGGCGCCACGGGACATCGTCGCCAAGGGCATCATGCGGCGCATGCAGGAGCAGGACGCCGAGCACATGTACCTCGACGCCCGGCACTTCGGCGCCGACATGTGGGAGCACCGCTTCCCGACCATCCTCGCCGCCTGCCGCGCCCACGGCATCGACCCGGTCACCGAGCCCGTCCCGGTCGCCCCGGCCGCCCACTACGCCTCCGGAGGCGTCCGCACGGACGCCCGCGGCCGCACCACGGTGCCCGGCCTCTACGCGTGCGGCGAGGTCGCCTGCACCGGGGTCCACGGCGCCAACCGGCTCGCCTCCAACTCCCTCCTGGAAGGCCTCGTCTACGCCGAGCGCATCGCCGCGGACATCGCGCGGAGCCGCTCGGAAAACGGCCTCCACGCACGCGTGCCCGTACCGGTCCCGCACCCCGAGAAGCCCGCCCACCCCCTGCTCGCCCCCGAGGCACGGTTCACGATCCAGCGGATCATGACGGAGGGCGCCGGTGTGCTGCGCTCCGCCGAGTCCCTCGCGACCGCCACCGGCCGGCTCCAGCAGCTCCACACCGACGCCCGCGACGCCCTCGACGAGAACGGCAAGACCTCCGAGCCCGGCGTCGACACCTGGGAGGCCACCAACCTCCTGTGCGTGGCCAGGGTCCTGGTCGCGGCCGCGCGCCTGCGCGAGGAGACTCGTGGCTGCCACTGGCGCGAGGACCACGCCGACCGCGACGACACCGACTGGCGCCGCCACATCGTCGTACGGCTGAATCCCGACCGCTCGCTGGCCGTACACACCACGGACACCGCAGACTTCCCTCCGACCCTCCCGCAAACCTCCGGCTCCCCCCGACCAGGGGGGACCCCCGTGCCCCAGCGCCTTCAGGAGCAGTGACAGCAGTGAGCACCCCCGACCTTCCCCTCGCCCAGAGCGGCGGCTGCGGCGACGGCTGCGGCTGCGGCGCCGAAGCGGACGACGACACGTACATGGAGTGCGGCCTCGACCCCGCGCTCGCCCAGCTCCTCGCCGACGCCGGGCTCGACCCCCTGGAGGTCGAGGACATCGCGAACGTCGCCATGCAGGAGGACCTCGACCACGGGGTGGACGTGACGACCGTCGCGACCATCCCCGAGGACGCCGTCTCCACCGCCGACTTCGTCGCCCGTGACGCGGGCGTCGTCGCGGGCCTGCGGGTGGCCGAGGCGGTCATCTCCGTGGTCTGCACCGACGAGTTCGAGGTGGAGCGGCACGTCGAGGACGGCGACCGGGTCGAGGAGGGCCAGAAGCTCCTCAGCGTCACCACCCGCACCCGCGACCTCCTCACCGCCGAGCGCAGCGCGCTGAACCTGCTGTGCCGGCTGTCCGGCATCGCGACCGCCACACGCGCGTGGGCTGACGCCCTGGAGGGCACCAGCACCCGCGTGCGCGACACCCGCAAGACGACGCCGGGCCTGCGCGCCCTGGAGAAGTTCGCGGTGCGCATGGGCGGCGGCGTCAACCACCGCATGTCGTTGTCGGACGCGGCGCTGGTCAAGGACAACCACGTGGTCGCCGCCGGCGGCGTCGCCCAGGCCTTCGAGGCCGTCCGCGAGGCCTTCCCGGAGGTGCCGATCGAGGTCGAGGTCGACACGCTGCACCAGCTGCGCGAGGTCGTGGACGCGGGCGCCGACCTGATCCTTCTCGACAACTTCACGCCCGTCGAGTGCGAGGAGGCGGTGGCCATCGTGGAGGGCCGGGCGCTCCTCGAAGCCTCGGGGCGGCTCACGCTGGCCAACGCCGGGGTGTACGCGAAGACCGGCGTCGACTTCCTGGCCGTGGGCGCGCTGACCCACTCCTCGCCGATCCTGGACATCGGCCTCGACCTGCGCGAGGCGTCGACGGACGAAGCGTCGGACCAGGCCTCGACGGACGAGGCGGAGTAGGACCCATGCTGCTCACCATCGATGTCGGCAACACGCACACCGTCCTCGGTCTCTTCGACGGCGAGGAGATCGTCGAGCACTGGCGCATCTCCACGGACGCCCGCCGCACCGCCGACGAGCTCGCCGTGCTCCTCCAGGGCCTGATGGGCATGCATCCGCTGCTCGGCGAGGAACTGGGCGACGGCATCGACGGCATCGCGATCTGCGCCACCGTCCCGTCCGTGCTGCACGAACTGCGCGAGGTGACCCGCCGCTACTACGGCGACGTGCCCGCCGTGCTGGTCGAGCCCGGCGTCAAGACCGGCGTGCCGATCCTCACCGACAACCCCAAGGAGGTCGGCGCGGACCGCATCATCAACTCGGTCGCCGCCGTCGAGCTCTACGGAGGGCCGGCGATCGTCGTCGACTTCGGTACGGCGACCACGTTCGACGCGGTGAGTGCGCGCGGTGAGTACGTCGGCGGTGTCATCTCGCCCGGTATCGAGATCTCCGTGGACGCGCTCGGCGTCAAGGGGGCTCAGCTGCGCAAGATCGAGGTGGCTCGGCCTCGGGCGGTCATCGGCAAGAACACCGTCGAGGCGATGCAGTCCGGGATCATCTACGGGTTCGCGGGGCAGGTCGACGGCGTCGTCAACCGGATGGTGCGCGAGCTGGCGGAGGACCCTGACGACGTCACCGTCATCGCCACGGGTGGGCTGGCGCCGATGGTTCTCGGCGAGTCCTCCGTCATCGACGAGCACGAGCCGTGGCTCACGCTGATCGGTCTGCGCCTGGTCTACGAACGCAACGTGTCCCGCACCTGAGTCCCTCGCCCCCGCCGCCCCTACCCGTCCCATCCCTCTGGGGCTCTGCCCCAGCCCCCGCCGGGGGCTGGGGCCCTGGACCCCAGCATCGGCCTGAACGGCGTCGTCCTCAATCGCCGGACGGGCTGGATGGTGCGGGCCGCGGTGGGTGGC